>JBEVIO010000138.1:0-6769 GCA_040510635.1 Binatia bacterium
GAGATTGACCCGATCGATGGGCCGACCACGGCGAAGACGTTCGCCGGTCTTTACGACCTGCCGCCGCCGTTGATCGCCAAGCTCAAGGACCTGCTGATACCGAAGCGATAGAACGACCCCCTAAAGACCGGAAAACTAGAGTTCAAATAACATTCAGCCGCTTAAACCGTTCAATGCGTAAGATGGCGATTGAGCGGAGGAGATTTTACTGGAATGAGAAAAGTTGTGGTCACAGGTGGCAGTGGAAGATTAGGACAGTTTGTGATTCGCGATCTGCTGACGCACGGTTTTCAAGTCCTCAGTCTCGATAGAGTGCCGCCACGGGAAAAATTATGTACGAGTTGGCTCGTCGACCTGCGCCACTCGGGTGATCTCTTCGAAGCGCTCAAAAACGCTTACGGCATCGTTCATCTGGGCGCCTATCAGGCGCCCAATCTGGCGCCGGACGCGGAAACCCTCAGCAACAACGTTTCGTCGACCTACAATGTGTTGCGCGCCGCGGCGGATGCAAAAGTTAAAAAAATCGTTCTGGCGTCGAGCACGGCTGCGTTCGGTTTTATCTACGCGGTGAAACTTTGGGCGCCCGACTATCTGCCGCTCGACGAGGAGCATCCTTCGAACCCGCAGGACTCCTATGGACTTTCTAAAGTGCTCGGGGAAAAAATCGCCGACTCGATCGTTTCCGTTCACAAAGATATGACGATCAGCAGCTTGCGTTTCCCCGGCGTCAATTTCGATCTTTCCTACGAGAGTTTCAGAGAACGCTGGCGCAATCCGTCGTCGCGGGCCAACGGCTTTTGGACGTATATCGACGCGCGCGACGCGGCGAACACTTGCCGGTTGGCGCTGGAGGCGAAATTCACCGGCCATGAAGTTTTCATTGCGTCGGCGCCGAACAACTGCATGATCCAGCCGACCCTCGAGCTAGTGAAAAAATATCTGCCCAAAGGCGCAAAAATAAAAAAGATCGCCGGCACGCATTGGAGTTGCGTCGATTCGACCAAAGCGCGGCGCTTGCTCGGATTCAAGCCGGAGCATGTCTGGCAGGATCAGCTCCAAGAAGACCAGGCGAAGCTCGGCTAAGCAACCGTCGCCTTCACTTTGTTTTCGCCTTGACGCCTAACCGCCGGTTAAACTAGCGTTGGATCCAGCAATTGTACCGGTGCGCATTAGCTGCTGTGGGCAATTTCGCAAGGAGGCAGGCCGATGACAACGACTATTCTCAGCGTGGCTTTGCTCGTTGCTTTGACGGTTTTCACGGCTCGAAGTGGCATAGCTCAGAGCAACTTTTACGAAGGCAAAACCATTCGCATCATCGTCGGCTTCTCGCCCGGCGGCGGCTACGACGCGTTGGCGCGCATGCTGTCGCGGCATATGCCGAAGTATATTCCCGGCCATCCGACAATCTTGGTCGAGAACATGACCGGCGCCGGCAGCCTACTCGCGGCCAATCATATTTTTAGAGTCGCCAAGCCCGACGGTCTGACCTTCGGCCATTTCAGCGGCGGGTTCGCCTACAGTCAGTTGATGGGGCAACCGGGAGTTGAGTTCGATACGCAAAAGTTTGTCTTTGTCGGCGCCGTGGCGCGCGATGAGAGCGCGATCGCACTGACCAAAGCGAGCGGCGTCAACAACATGGAAAAATGGTTCACGGCGAAATCGCCGTTGAAGCTAGGCACCACCGGGCCGGGCGCCTTCGGCACGGATAACGTCATCAAGGTCGTCAAGGTCGCGCTCAATTTGCCGATCCAAGTTATCTCCGGCTACAAGGGGACCGCGGATATGCGTATCGCTGCAGAGAGCGGCGAGATCGACGGCACGACCTGGGGTTGGGATTCCATGCGCGGCACTTGGCAAAAAGCGCTTGAGTCGGGCACCGTTATCGTCGTGCTGCAGACGGTGCCGAAAGCCTTTCCCGACTTGCCTGGGGTGCCGCTCGCCATCGATCTCGCCAAGACGGGGGAAGCCAAACAATTGATCGAGTACGGCATTCATTATCCAAGCAAGATCACGAAAACGCTCGCGCTTCCTCCCGGAACGTCGAACGAGCGCGCGCAGATTCTGCAAAAAGCTTTGCAAGAGACTGTCAAGGATCCTGAATTCATCGGCGAAGCGGATAAAGCAAAGATCGGCCTCGCTCCGGTGACCGCCGAAGATATGCGCAAAACCGTGGAGGGGATTTTCAAGCTCGAAGCGGGTTTGGTGGCGAAGCTGAAGTCGATTCTTTTCTAATGTCAGGGAAGGACGTCGAGCCCAAAGGCATACGTGACCGGCCTCATCGTGCATTAAGACTTTTCAACGGGCCTGGAAAGGAACCGTTTCATGTTGCCGACTAATTTTTGTGTTGCGATTTTATTCGCGCTTCTTGGTGGATTTTTCGCCAGCGCAGATCTCTTGGCACAGCAAACCGGAAAATCCCCCTTCGATGAGAAAGCCGTTGCCGAATTTTATCGCGGCAAGACGGTCAAAATCATCATCGGCTCCGGACCGGGCGGGACCTATGATATTTATTCGCGCCTGTTGTCCAAGCACATGCCGCGGTTTATTCCAGGCAATCCGCCGCTCCTCGTGCAACCGCGAGTGGGCGCCGGTGGTTTGATCGCGGCCAATACCGTGTACAATGCGGAGCCGAGGGATGGGACGGTGGTCGGCTCGTTCGGTGAAACATTCGTCCTGCGGCAAGCAATCGGCGCGCCGGGACTTCAATTCGATTCAAACAAATATCAATGGATCGGCAGCGCCACCAACGCTCCCATCGCGTGCGTTGCGCGGAGCGACTCCGCCGTGGCGTCGTTCCAGGACGTCATCGACGGCAAGCCGTTTACTATCGGCACCATGGCGCCGGGCAGCACGATCTATGACACGCCGGCGGTGGTCAAGGCGGCATTCGGCCTGCAGATGAGACTGGTGCGCGGCTTCGACGGTGTGGCGACGATTGTCAACGCGACGGAAGCCAAAGAAATCGACGGCTATTGCGCCAGCTGGCTGGCGATGTTGACCACCGGCCGACACTTACAATTGATCGACGCCGGCGTTATACGACCGATTCTTATCATGGGCGATAAGACACCGGATCATCCGTTGCTCAAGCGCGTGCCCGCCGCGGAAACCGTTGCGAAAAATGACGAGGCAAGACAATTGCTGCGCGCCATGCACGCGCCGTCGCAGATCACCAATCCCTACGTTGTCCATCCTGAAGCGCCGAAGGACCGCGTGGAAGCTTTACGCCGGGCCTTCACAGCAACGTTCGCCGATGCCGAGTTTTCGGCGGACGCGAAAAAAACCAAGATCGAATTCACGCCCAGCACCGGCGAACAGGTAACACAGGTCGTGCAGGCGATCATGAACACGCCGCCGGCGGTGCTGGCGAAGATGAAAAAGATACTCGTTCAGTAGAAGACAGAACCGCACCGGCCGTGGCCGATTCGAAGTGATCTACTCAACCATCGACGATTGAGCGCGATAACCCGTGAAATTCGGCATCCATATTCTGCCCACATATATGGCCGAAACTGACGGCCGGCTCGCGGATTTCTACCGCCGTACGGTCGAGCAAATTAGCGAAGTGGAAAAACTCGGCTTCGATCAAGCTTGGGTGACCGAGCACCACTTTGGCGGCTATGGCGGCACGTTGCCGCATCCGCCGACGTTTCTCGCCGCCGCAGCACAGATGACTTCACGCATTCGTCTCGGCGTCGCCGTCGCGGTGCTGCCGCTGCACAATCCTTTGGATTTGGCGGAGTCCTACGCCATGGCCGACGTCATCTCCGATGGCCGCATCGATTTCGGTATCGGCAAAGGCAGCGAGCCGGTCGAGTATCGAAAATTCGGCGCAAGCCGGGACGAAGCGACGGCGCGTTTCCATGAAAGCGCCGAGATTATTCGCCAGGCATGGTCTGACGCGCCGGTCAATTTTCACGGCGAGTTCTATAGCTACGACAACGTAAACATTCTACCCAAGCCGCTGCAGCGGCTGCACCCGCCGATCTGGGTCGGCGCAACGCACAGCGAAGAGACTTTTCGTTGGGCAGGCGAAATGGACTACGACTTGATGACCGTGCCCTTCGTCCATCCGACGACGGTTGCGTTGCACGAGCTGGTCAAGGTTTACCGCCGCGGCTTGGCCGCGCGCGGGCATGATTTCGTCGGGCGTGAAGTGTTAGGCAAGTTTCACATCTACGTCTCGGATAGTTTCGAGCGCGGCATGCGCGAGGCGGTGCCCTTCATGAAAAATTACACCGATCTTCACCAGGCGGCCGATCCCGAGCGCCGTTTGACCGAACACGATATCGGTTCTGACATGGCGCGGGGCTTTATCATCGTCGGCGATCCGGAGCGCTGCAGCGACACGATTCGGCGCTGGCACGAAGAAGGCGGCATCACGACATTCTCCGGCACTTTTCATTTTGGCGGCATGCCGCAAGAGATGGCTCTCAAAAATATTCGCCTGTTTGCCGAACGCGTCATGCCGGCGCTGCAGCATCTCTGATTGCTTGCAGTCAGCGCCGAATGAAAATAGTTTTCCCTTAGTCTAGTCAGATCGCATCGCTGGAGAGGATCAAGTTTAAACAAAGCGGCGCGGTAAGGCCGATGAACGAAATCGTTGCTCTCGGAAAAACCGACGGATCGCTGCGCAAAGACGGTTTTGTGTACGCCCACCTGCCCAATTGGCGCTTTGCGACTAAGCCGGGCACAAAACAGATTCATTCAGCATCGCTGGCGTCAATGCCTCGGGCCCTATTCTTCGAACCTCGGTCAGAGGTCGCGCCAGTCTTCAGGTGAGCATCGAAAACGCCAAACTGCATTCGCTGGAAATATTGTGATGGGTGGGTGAAGAGGAGGCCATGCGTGGAAATCACGCCACTAGGATCTATCCTCGCATCGTTGTATAAAAAATTGCCGGACGTTGAACCAATGCGCCGCAGCGCGTGAAAGGATTGAACATGGCCATTCATCCCCTGGCGGGAAGGCCCGCGCCCGCCGATATCTTGATAGACGTTGACCGGCTTGAAAAAGCCTACTACGAGCGCAAGCCCGATCCTGAAAACCCGCAGCAATCGGTCAGCTTCGGCACCAGCGGCCACCGCGGTAGTCCCCTCGATAACACGCTCAATGAAGCGCATATTCTCGCCATCACGCAGGCGATCTGCGAGTACCGCGCGAGCCAAAACATCTCGGGGCCGCTCTTCATGGGTCAAGACACGCATGCGGTATCGGGCCCGGCGCAAAAGAGTGCGCTCGAAGTGCTCGCCGCCAACGGCGTGGAAACGGTCATTCAGCGCGGCGACGGTTTCACCCCCACGCCGTCAATTTCACGAGCGATCTTAGTTCATAACCGTGGCAAAAACGCCGGTTTGGCCGACGGCATCGTCATCACACCGTCACACAATCCGCCGGCGGACGGTGGCTTTAAATATAATCCGCCGCAGGGTGGCCCGGCTGATACCGATGTTACCGATTGGATTCAAAATCGAGCCAACGGGCTGCTGCGGGAAAATAATCGCTCGATGAAAAGGATTGCCTACGCCGCGGCGCTTCAATCTCCAACCACGCATGAAGACGACTTGCTCGGTCCCTACGTCGAGGATCTAACCGCGGTGATCGACCTGGACCCGATTCGCTCGGCGCGGATAAAAATTGGTGTCGATCCGCTCGGTGGCGCGGCGCTCGCCTACTGGCAAAGAATTGCCGAGCGTTACGAACTCGATCTCACCGTCGTCAACGACAAGATCGATCCGACATTTCGCTTCATGACTTTGGATCATGACGGCAAGATCAGGATGGATTGCTCGAGCCCGTACGCGATGGCGAGTTTGGTAAGTCTCAAAGATCAATTTCAAATCGCAGTGGGAAATGACGCCGACTCGGATCGTCACGGCATCGTCACGCCGTCGCTCGGTCTAATGAATCCAAACCATTACCTCGCGGTGGCGATTCACTATTTGCTCTCGCATCGATCACAGTGGAACAAAAACGCCGCGGTCGGCAAAACGCTGGTGAGCAGCTCGCTCATCGATCGGGTCGTCGGGCGGCTCGGCCGAAAGCTTTTCGAAGTTCCCGTCGGGTTCAAATGGTTTTCTCAAGGTCTGTTCGAAGGAACGATCTGCTTTGGCGGCGAGGAGAGCGCCGGCGCCAGTTTTCTTTGCCGCGATGGCACGGTTTGGACGACGGACAAAGATGGCATCATTCTCGGTTTGCTCGCCGCGGAGATTATTGCCACGACCGGGCGTGAGCCCGGCGCGCAGTACGAGGAATTGACCAAGGAGCTAGGCCGTCCGTATTACGCGCGCATGGATCTGCCGGCGACGGCGGCGCAAAAAAAGGCTCTGAAGTCGCTTCGGCCGGAAGCCCTCGCGGCGAAGGAGCTTGCCGGCGAACCGATTCAGGCCAAGCTGACCCACGCGCCGGGAAACGGCGCAGATATCGGCGGCCTGAAAGTCACCGCGCCCAATGGTTGGTTTGCTGTCCGCCCCTCGGGCACCGAAGATTTGTGTAAAGTTTACGCCGAAAGCCTGAAGTCCGAAGAACACTTAAAGCAAATTCAAAACGAAGCGCTACAAATCGTGCGGTCGGTGTTCGATGCAGCATCGTAGTGTTGTGTTTTGGCGGCAGGAGTGGCGCTATCCGCCGCGAATGCGCCTTGACAGTTGATGGCACGGTCTCATATTTACGGGATCGCTAGAGGAGGCCGATCAAATGGCGCGCAAAGATTTCTGTCGAAGTCGTTGAGTAACGCGTCAAGAGTCTCTTCTTCACTATTTGATTGAAT
>JBEVIO010000139.1:0-3063 GCA_040510635.1 Binatia bacterium
GAGGTTAAGCCGCTCGATTTGATGATCAACCACCACACCAACGCGCTCTTCTTCGATAATGTTGAAGTGCCGGCTGAGAATTTGATCGGTCAAGAGGGCATGGGTTTTCGTTACATCATCGACGGCTGGAATGCCGAGCGCATCCTTGTCGCGGCCGAAGCTATCGGCGACGGCCGCTGGTTCGTCGAACGCGCTGCAAAATATGCCAGCGAGCGAAACGTCTTCGACCGGCCGATCGGCTCGAATCAAGGCGTTCAATTTCCCATCGCTAAAGCCTACGCTAATATCGAAGCGGCGGATTTGGTGCGCTTCCAAGCGGCGACAAAGTTCGACCGCAACGAAAAATGCGGCGCGGAGGCCAATCTGGCGAAGTATCTGGCCTCAGAAGCGGCTTGGGAAGCGGCCAACGCCTGCCTCACGACGCACGGCGGCTACGGCTTCGCCGTGGAATACGACGTAGAACGAAAATTTCGAGAGACGCGCCTGCTGACCGTGGCACCGATCAGCAACAATTTGGTGCTGGCCTATCTCGGCCAGCATGTTCTGGGAATGCCGAAGTCATATTGACATTACTTCTGCCGTCTCGGTCTCGGTTTCGCCGTTAAAACTCAAGACGCTAGACTCTGCGACTCCACGGTTCCCTGCAACCGCCGCACCAGGAATACAACGATAAAAAACAGCGCCGTCGATCCCAACGAGCCGATCACGAAAACGCTGGCCACTCCGGTTGCCTGCGCAATCAAGCCGCCGATCGACGGACCCAAAATATTTCCCAAATCGCCGGCCGCGTTGTACACACCGGACGCCAGCCCGCGCCGCACGCGGGACTCCGGCACATCCTGCACCAAACCCACGGCGTTGGCGACGATCACGATCGCGCGCAGGAAACCCGAACAGACATAAACCAATAGAATCGTTCCAAAGCCGCTGAACAGCGGAATCAGCATGAGAATAAGAGATTGCAGCGGCAGGCCGAAGTAGGACAATCCTTTGTGCCCCAACCTATTGACGACATGGCCGCTGATCGGTCGCGTCACCGCGTTGCAGCCGGCGTAGGCGGCGCGAATGATGCCGATCTGCGTCAAGGTCATGCCCACCGCCAAGCCATAAAGCGAAATGAACACACCGCCCATTTGGTGCAGCAGGTTCAAAAACATCGCCACGATGACCACCGTGGCGAGCTCCGGCTCGACCAGAGCTTTGAGCGACTCGGACCAGGTCAGTTTACCGCCTGCCTTCTTTATCTCGCTCTTCGTGCCACCGTCCGCTCGGTGCAAGAACCAAAGGAAGCCGGCGGAAACCGGCGAAAGAAATGCGCCGAGCTGAAACGTCAGCGCATAACCCCAATGGTCCGCGATCAAGCCGCCGAAAAAATTTCCGGTGGAATAACCCATCGCCAAGCTGCCGACGTAATAACCCATGGCGTGGTTGCGGTTTTCATCCGGCGCGAGCGAGTCAACGTAGAACGCCAGATAGAGCGTCGTTACGGCGCCATAAACAAAACCATTCATCGAGTGTACGAGCGCAAAGCTGAGACTGTCGGTCGCGAAACTATAGAGATAGTTTGTCGCGCCCATCACCAGGATAGCGATCGAAACCAGGAACCGCGCGCGCTGATGATTGTATGCCATTCCGACCGGCAGCCGTGACGCAAGTGCAAGCAGCGGTGCCAGAGAAATCAATGTGCCGATCAGCCCCAGGGGAATGCGCATGTGATCGAGATAAGGCGGAATCACGGTAGAGGCGGAGTTGGCTTGAATGGCCACGGCGACAATCGGCACCAGAAGCTTGACCGTGCTAAGTTTCATATCCCTTCATTTATTCTCTAAAAATCATGCGGGTTCAACTAAACGGGAAAAGATCTCTCCCGTTGTTCGAGATCCGAGTCGTCATTTCGAGCGCAGCGAGAAATCTTTATTCGCTTTGTCTTCCAATCCTGTAAAAAGGCCACCCCTCGCGCCGCAACGATGTTAGACATTTGCTCGGCCTTCAGGTAATGAAACGGGCGAGGAGATTTTCGGTATGGAATTGATACGCTCATGGATGTTCGTGCCCGGACATCGACAAAAGATGATCGACAAAGCGCTCGGCCTCAACGCCGACGCGATCATGCTTGACATCGAAGACGGCGTGGCGCCCAATGAAAAAGACGCCGCGCGCCGGAACATCGCCGATTCACTTGGCCGCGAGAAAGCACCCGGCACGCCGGCGCGCTACGTGCGCATCAACGCCATCGGCCATCCGCGCATGGATGCCGACCTGGAAGCGGTGGTGCGACCCGGGCTCGAAGGGCTCGTCTGTCCGAAAGTCGATACGGTCGACGAGGTTCACAAGGTCGACGCGATTCTCAACGACAAGGAATCGAGGAACAAACTTGGCACAGGCAGCGTCAAGTTGCTGCTTGCCATCGAAAGCCCCAAAGGATTGCTTAACGCGCCGGCAATTGCCGCCGCTTCATCGCGCATCGTCGGCATCATTTTCGGCGCCGAGGATTTTGGCCGTGAGCTTGGGTTACCTACCGTACGCGAAGGCGAAGCACGGGACTTGATTTCTGCTCGCTCATCGATCGTCGTCGCCGCAGCGGCTGCCCATGTGCAAGCCGTGGACGGAGTTTGGGTCGACCTGAACGACAGCGTCGGCTTGTTCGGCTTCGCCAAACAAGCGCGCCAGCTCGGCTTCACCGGTATGTCGTGCATTCATCCGTCGCAAATCGACGCCATCAACACGACTTTCAGTCCGACGGCAGCGGAGATCGACTACTGCCAAAAAGTTCTGCAAGCCTTCCAAGAAGCCAACGCTCGCGGCGACGGCTCCATCGCCTTCGGCGGTCAATTGATCGACCGGCCGATCATCGAGCGCGCGCGGCGCACCATCGATATGGCGAAGTCGCTGGGCATGATTACTTGACGGCAACTTTAGGGAAGCCAAAGATGAAAGCTAAACTTGCGGTGCTGCTGGTTCTGGTTTGGTGCGTGAGCATCGGCGCTTCCGTGCCTGAGGAAATGCGGCCGGTGAAAATCGCCGACGGCATTTATGTGTTTGAGAATACCAGTGGCACGAGCA
>JBEVIO010000140.1:0-3621 GCA_040510635.1 Binatia bacterium
GGATACATTTCCTCGAAACCTTCCAAGCCAACGAGGTTGATCAGCGCCTGCGCTCTATCCATATGGCTCGGTATGTCCAACTTGGCGAATTCCACCGGCAACAGAATATTGCCGAGCACCGAGCGCCACTTGAGCAGCACCGGCGCTTGAAACACCATGCCGACGTTCTCGAGCGGCCCGGTGACGGATTTGCCGCTTACGGAGATTATCCCCGAGGATGCCGGCAGCAGACCGGAAATGATTTTCAGCAGCGTGCTCTTACCGCAGCCGCTTGGGCCGACGATGGAAACGAAGTTGCCGGATTGAATCTCGAACGAAACCCTATCCAGCGCTGTAACGGTCCTCGCGCCGCCGGTAAAAACTCGGGAGACTTCTGCTACCGTGATCAGAGGCGGCACTTCGGAACCTGCGCAAACGATTAATATTGTTTATCGCTTGATAAACTGATTGATGAATGCTTCTTTCGCCGTCACTTTCCGGCCGACATCGAAAAACTCGTTGACGATCTTTACGGTTTTTTCCGTGATCTCCGGCCTCATGTAACCTAAACCCGACTGAACAGATTCCGGCGGCAGAAAGACCTCGGTGAGAGCGTTCTTCAATTGCACGGTCGCCAAGTACGGGTCCAACTCCGGCTTGTGTTTGAGCAGAATCTTGAGCGCCTCTTCTTGATGATCGCGCGCATAGCGCAAACCCTCCAAAGTCCCCTCGACGTAGGCGCGCACGAATTCCGGACGCTTCTTGACGTCATCCTCCTTCACGACAAGGCCAGTCCCGTAGATATCGAGGCCGGTGTCTTTCATGAAAATTCGATTGAGCTTAACTCCCACCTTGCTTGCCGCCAATTCCGCAATCTCATCGTTTGAGCCTCGGTACATAACGATGAAGTCCGCCTTCTTCGTCGCCAGCGCGGCTGGCTGAAGCGGCGCCGCCGTCTCCTGAATGCGAATGGCTTTGTAGTCGACCTTATTGATCCGGCAATACGCAGGCATCAAATACCATTGGGCCTGCCCGGGGCTGATCGCATAGGTCTTTCCTTCCAGGTCCTTCAATTGTTTTATGTTCGTGTCTTCGCGCCACATGATGGTCGCGGGAACGTACCCGAACTGCGCTACCGTCTGAATCGGCGTTCCCCGCGAGCGTGCGACGATCGTGGTCGAGATATCAGCAAAACCGAAGTCGGCGCCCCCCGAGCCGATGGTTCGCACCGTGTCCGCCGAGCCCGTGCTCGATTGAATCGTCACGTTTAAACCGCGCGTGGTATAGAAACCCCTTTCCAACGCCACAAACCAAGGCGCATGCTTGCCGCCGATGATGAAGTCCATGCGCACGTTCGCTGGCTTCAGTTCGGCTGTGTGCACGGCGCCGCCAAAGCCAAGAATGACGAGTGCCAACGCAAATCCGCTAATTCGTGCCATTTGCTTAGTCGGAAACATCATGCAACCTCCGCGAACCCAGAATCAAAACGAACCTTCGACCTCGCGCACCGCAGCGCTCCACGGCGCGAGCTTTCTTTGTAAAAGCTCCGCCAGCCAAAACAACCCTAGTGACAAGACCGCCAAAATGAGCAAAATCACGAGGGCGAAGGCGGTGTCTAAACTATAATTTGCCTGTAACACCAAATAGCCGAGGCCTTCGTTCGCGGCGACAAACTCGGCGACGATGGCCCCGGTGACGGAAAGCACGATGGCCACTTTGATGCCGGCGAACATATACGGCAGCGAGTTCGGCAAGCGAATCTTTTTGAAAACGTCGCTTTCCGAGGCGCGGTTTACGCGCGCCAGCTCGAGCAGCTCCGGCTCGACCTCTTTTAAACCGACGACCGTATTGACCACGATTGGGAAAAACGCAACGAGAAAAGCAATGGCGATCTTCGAGAACAAGCCATAACCAACCCAGATCACCATCAAGGGCGCGAAGGCGCTCTTGGGCATGGCGTAGAGAATGACGATCAAGGGATAGATGGTATTCTGCAGATGACGCGAGTAAACCACCGCGATCGCAAAGCCAACGCCAAGGACCAAAGACAAAACGAAACCGCCAAAAGCTTCAACGAAAGTGATCAACGCGTGATTGCCGAGAATCGGCATCTTCTTGATAAACGCCGTCACAAGATCGCCCGGCGGCGGCAGGATAAAGGCGGGAACCTTGATCACTTCGACTAGAATTTCCCACAGCACCAAGAGCGCGACAAAAAATAGAATGGGCTCCGCGACGTTCTGCCAGGAAGATTTCACAATTTCGCTCCGCGCCGAAGTTAAAGGAAAGCGCTGGTGGTGTCAAGAAAACCGCCGTAACCGCAGCGATTCAATTTCGACGGCACGTTCGGGTAGGGGCGGACCTACGTGTCCGCCCGGAAAAAACAATCGGCGCTGGCCTTACGGCTCCTGCTGTTCTCGTTTCAGCTGGCTGTGATCGAGCAGCATATCGCGCTTGCGCCGGATCATTTCGCGCTCTTGATCGAGGAAGCGCTGCACCGCGCGGCGAAACTTGCCATCGACAATGTAGTGCACGCTGGTCGTATGCTCGGGCTCCAGACCGCGCAACTGCTTGAAGCTCCCGCCGGCGCCCGCTTCGAAGCGCGCTAATCCCACGCGGATCGAGTGCTCGATGGCCGAATAGTAGCAAACATTGAAATGGAGAAACGGATGTTCCTCGAAGCAGCCCCAGTAGCGCCCGTACATGGCGGTATTATCGCGGACGTTGAACGTGCCGGCGATGATCTTGCCGTTGCGCTCGGCGAGCATCAGACATAGATGCGCGGCGAAGCGCCGGTGCAATTCATCGAAAAATTGTTGCGTGAGATATTGCCGGCCGTAATAGAGCCGGTCGACGTGCTCTTTGTACAGGCGAAACATGGTGCGCACGTGGTTTTGCGTGAGCTCGTTGCCCTCGTACGCGTGAATCGTAATGCCCCGCTCCGCCACCTCGCGCCGCTCGCGTTTGACTTTATTGCGCCGGTCGCTGCGAAAGCTGCCAAGGTAGTCGTCGAAGGAATTGAAATTACGGTTTTGCCACTGGAATTGAATTCCCGCACGTGGAAAAAAACCGACTTGTTCGAGCGCTTCGCGCTCGTCGGCGAGACAGAAATTTACGTGAACCGATGAGATTTTGTTGTCGGCGGCGATCTTCGCCAGCGCCTGCCCCATGAAACGGATCAACTGATCGCGGTCTTCGCCGGCGGCTGTCAAAAACCGGTGACCGGTGACCGGAGTGAAAGGCACGCCGACCAGCATCTTCGGGTAATATTGAATGCCCGCATGATGCGCCGCTTCGGCCCATTCGTAATCGAAAACAAACTCCCCCATGCTGTGAAGCTTCAAATACATCGGACAGGCGCCGATAAGCTGTCCGGCCTTTTCGACGACGATGTGGTGCGGCAGCCAGCCGGTCTTTTCGTTGACGCAGCCCGCTTGCTCCAGACTGTCGAGCCAATCCCATTTTAAAAACGGTGACAGACCCTCCGCTAGCCCGTCCCAATCTTCTCGCGCCACTCCGGCGATCTTTCGAACAACTGTGAGGTTAACTCCGTCGTTCATGACAACTGATCTTAGCACGAGCGTCTATTTGATCAAACTTTTGGCGGAATTTGCGTACTTTAGGTCACTGGCCTCCTTTCAA
>JBEVIO010000141.1:0-3066 GCA_040510635.1 Binatia bacterium
GATGAAACGTCCCTCGGCGCGCCGGCTGACAAAACCCTAGTGACCGGCTTGAGAGTTCTTTCTTCAAAGGCTACGACGAGAATCCTGCTCGAACTGTCGCAGGAGAGCAAATATGAAATCCACCGCTTGAAAGAAGATTCGGTGAAAGGCCTCCCGCCGCGAATTTACATCGACATTTTAGGCGCGAAACTGGCGCTCGCATCGAGGGATCCGGTGCCGACTGATGGCCTGCTGAGCCAGGTTCGTCTCGGCCAATACAGCGCCGATGTGGTGCGCATGGTCCTCGATATGCAGAGCCTCGGGGCGCACAACGCATTTCTCCTTACGGATCCGTACCGTCTGGTCATCGAGCTTCAGGGGCAAAAGGGCCAAGAGCGAGTGTTGACCAATGAGCCGCCCGTAAAAGTGGAAGCGACGGCGCGCAGATCTATGGCGCAAACGAGGAAGCCCAACGCTACGGCGCCAGCAGTGAACACTCTGCGCAAGATAGTTTTGGATCCGGGGCACGGCGGCAAGGACCCGGGCGCGATCGGCGCCGGCGGTTTGGCGGAAAAAGATATAGCGTTGAGTATCGCCAAAAAGCTCGCCGTCAAGCTCAAGAATGAAATGGGTATCCAGGTTGTCCTGACGCGTAAGGATGATCGTTTCGTAGCTTTGGAAGATCGCACCGCGATGGCCAACGCCGAGAATGCCGATTTGTTCATTTCGCTGCACGTGAACGCCAGTCCCAACGCCGAAGCGCGCGGGATCGAAACTTATTATCTCGACAACACCACCGACGAAGCCGCGATGCGCCTGGCTGCGCGCGAAAACGCCGCGGCGCGCAAGAATATTTCCGATTTACAGTTTATACTGAGCGATATGACGCAAAATATGAAGCTCGAAGACTCCATTACCTTGGCGCATAGGGTCCAAGGGGCGATCGTTGGCGGTATGAGCAAAGTCATGAGCGATGTCAAAGATCTGGGCGTGAAGCAAGCGCTTTTTTATGTGCTTGTCGGCGCGCGCATGCCCAGCGTCCTGGTGGAAATGTTTTTCATCACCAACCGCACCGAAGGCCGGGCGTTGGCACTGGCGAGTTACCAGGATGCCATGGTGGAAGCCTTGTTCGAAGGTATCCAAAAATACAGTCAGTCAAACCTCATGGTCAAAACGCTTTGATGAATATTTCATGGACGCTGTAGCTATCTCGCTAGCGCTGCTCGACCAGGTGCAAGCCGAGCATGATCTCAAACGTTTGACGCGCCAATACGTCGATCACGGCCGGCGCACTCTTTTCGAGCGACACCGCGCAGGCGCAGACGGCTTGGAGATCGTCTCGGCATGGTCCACTGTGATGGATCATCTGATTCGTCATTTGTTCACACTGATCAGCGCCCAACACACCAGTCAGTTTCCTGCGCCGAACCGGCGTTTCGCTCTGGTCGCTCAAGGCGGCTATGGCCGGGGCGAGCTCAATCCCCAGTCGGACATCGATCTTCTGTTTCTCTACGGCTGGAAGGTTTCACCCTTCGTCGAATCGGTCACCGAAAAGCTGCTTTACACCTTATGGGACGCCGGTCTTCAGGTCGGCCACGCCACCCGGAGTATCGCCGAGTGCGTGCGCCTGGCTGAAAACGATATGAAAGTGCGCACATCCTTGCTCGACGCGCGTTTTCTTTGCGGCGATTATCCGCTCTACGAAGATTTCGAAAAGCGTGTCGAGTCGCGTCTGGTCAAAAACGGTGTCAAGCGCTTTATCCGCGAAAAGCTCGAGGAGAATCGCGCCCGCCACGAACAGTTCGGCGGCTCGGTCTATTTGCTCGAGCCCGAGGTCAAAGAAGGGGAGGGCGGGCTGAGGGATATTCAAACCGCCCGCTGGATCGCGCGCGCCAAACTCAAAGCCAAGGATCTCGATGCACTCGCCCTCAACGGCGTGGTCAGCGCCACCGATATCGCCGCTTTGAAAGAGTCACAGGATTTCTTGCTGCGGGTGCGCAATGAATTGCATTTTTCCACTAGCAAGCATCAAGATCAGTTGACGTTCGAGCACCAGGAAAAAGTAAGCTCGGCGCTGGGCTTCGAGGGTGAAGGCGCCTTGCAAGGCGTCGAGGTCTTCATGCGCAGCTACTACCTGCACGCGGCGCAGATCAACCGGCTCTCGACGCTGATCGTGCACCGAGTGACCGACTGCGACAAGCCACGCTTCGGCGCCACCTATATGTTCGGCCGCACCCTGCGCGAGGGGATTCGCCTCTCAAAGGGACACGTGACGGTGACCAAACCCGAGATTGTCAAAAGCAGTCCCGAAAATCTCATCCGTATTTTCGACGACGCGCAGAAATATAACTGTCAATTGACGCACGAAACCCGCGAACTGTTGCGCCAACATTTAGATCTGATCGACGATGATTTCCGCCGTTCGGCGGAGGCCAACCTGCCATTTTTCAATATCCTCAAATGGAAAGAATCGGTCTATGAGACCTTGATGGAAATGCACCGGGCCGGCGTTTTGGGCGCGTTCATTCCCGAGTTCGGTCGGCTGCTTTGCATGGTGTTGCACGACGCTTATCACATTTACACCGTGGATCAGCATTCACTGCGATTGATCAAAGAGATCGAACGATTGAAAGCCGGCGATTACGGCGAGAGCCTGCCGCTGCTCACCCAAATGGCGCGCGAAGCCGAGAAGCTCGAGCTGCTTTATCTTGGCTTGATGTTTCACGATATCGGCAAGGGTTTCGGCGGCGGTCATTCGGAGATCGGCGCGCGCATGGTGCACACCATCGCGCGCCGGATGCGTCTGAACGCCGACGATGGCGCCCTGGTCGAGTTTCTCGTACGCCACCATTTGCTGATGACCCACACGGCGTTTCGACGCGATTTGGAAGATGAAAAGACGATCTTCGATTTCGCCAAGACGATGGGCAGCGTCAATAACCTGAAGATGCTTTACTTGCTGACCTTTGCCGACGTCAAAGCCGTCGGCCCCGAAGTGTGGAATCCCTGGAAGGCATCGCTATTAGGCGAGCTCTACATCAAGGCGCTGAATCTCTTGGAAGAAGCGGAAAAAGGAGAATTCGAGCG
>JBEVIO010000142.1:0-4565 GCA_040510635.1 Binatia bacterium
AGCGCCATATTGGCCACCGCCGCAGTCATGAGAATAAGCTCCACGTCCAAATCGTCCTCTCGGAAGTAGCCTTTCTCCTGAGCAACGACCATCGGCAGCACAGACTGGCTAAAAGTCGCGACCGCCATCTGTACCTTTCTAGCTTCTGCGACAGTCGCAAAACTAACCAGCATCAAAAAACCAACAAGCGCTTTCGCTCCCACTTTTTGTCGCATATTGAGTCGAATCCTCACGAGACAGAAAGTCTCAAATCAATTATTCGGTGATTGTTCTTTATCGATTTCCAGCGCGAGCATTCCAGCAAGCGCCGCATTCGCTTCGCTATATTCGAAACTATTGGTCACGTGCCGCCCCCGGCCATCCGATGCTTCAGAAGTTCAAGGTTCAATCGTGCAAGGTAAGACAAAAAGCGCGTTCAATACGTGAAGTAGTTCCACCGCCTCGCTTCGTTGGTGAGATCCTAAGACTAGGCGGGGAACTTCCATGTTTTGGGGATTTTCGAAAGGTCGAAATGACTTTGCTGGGGCTTCGTCACTTTGCTTTTTCAAGGCGAGTGTTGGACGCACCCGGCTGCACAAACAAGAGCGCCAGCCCGAGCGCCATCAGCAATAGGCTGATCAACTGTGCCTCGGACAAGCCAAAGGCGACGATTGGATTTACGCGCCAGAATTCGACGGCGAATCGAGCCATGCCGGCGAGGATCAAATAGAGCCAGGCCAGGGTTCCCGGCGCATAGTTTTTTTTCCTGAGCGACCAGAGAATGGCGAAGATGAACAAAGATTCCAAAAACTCGTAGATCGGCGTCGGATGTACGCGCGTGCCCGGCGGATAAGGAACACCCGTCGAAGGATCGACCCAACCGACGATCGCATTGGTGTAAGCCACGCCCCACGGGACGTCGGTGACGGTGCCCCAATCGCCGTCGCCGGCGACGTGGCAGCCGATCCGACCAACACCGTAAGCAATGGTCAGTCCGAGGCCCCCGATGTCCGCTCCGACCAACCAAGGGATCTTATTTTTCTTCAACACCCAGGAGACCACGATGACGCCGCCGAAAAGGCCGCCGTACCAGGTAAATCCGGCGCCGGTCAAAATATAATTCAAGGGCGCGGCGAGAAAGTTCTGCCACTCTTCGAGGATGAAGAGAAGCCGCGCGCCGATGAGCCCGCCGATGGCGGCGGCGAAGACCATCGTCGAAGCGAGTTCCGGATTGTAGCCGCGCCGCTTGAGCTCCAAGCTCACGACCCAGGCAGCGGATAACGCCGCCAACGCCATGAAGGCGCCGAAGCTGTAGATGGTGATCGGACCGAAGTGAAAAAGAATTGGATACATTGCCTAACTGAAATTAACAGAACCTTTGACGGAATACAGCATCAACTCGGTTTTTCCTGAGCATAGATCACCTCGACGTGAGTGATCCCATTGGCGCTTAAGCCAAGCCGCTGTTGCCGCGCGCCCAAACGTTCATGCCATACTTCGATGTCATACTCGCCGGCCGGCAAATGTTCGAGCTGGAAGTCGCCGCTCTTATCGGTCAGGGCAAAATAGGGCGTGTCCGTAACCACGATGGCGGCGCTCATCCAGGTGTGAAGAACGTCGCAATTGATGCGGATCACGCCGGCGCGGTCGAGCCGTTTCATCACCCGGCGCCATTTGGGCAGCCCGACATTGAACAATGTCTCGTTGCCCATGCGCGCGTGCACGGTGTGAAGAATCGGATCGCTATTTTTTAGCAACAGTTCGCTGCCGACCCTGGCGATCTGCACATGGGGCGTGAATGCGCAGTGATTATTATCGAGAGCGATCGCTGCCGGCTCGACGGCGGGTTTGCGTCCGAGCGGGCGCAGAAGAACCACGGCGTTTTCCACTCCGCCGTCAGCACCGATCTGCAAAGTTTCGTTGCGCACCGTCGCGCCGCAAAACGCACGGTTTTTGAAAACCGGCAGCGGCTTTAATCTTTTATGAACGCCGCTGATCCTGACCCGCCCTTGAATCGCTGCCGTTTCGGCAAGCGCTCGCCTTTCATCCAGCTGGCGACCGCCGTCCGCCGCTCCGACGATCGAGCCGCGGAGCCATGCCGAAATGACAACCAGGCCAAGCCAGATAAATAAATAGTGCGCGCACGAGCGCGGCAGCGAAAACTTCATCGGAATATTGACGATCGTGGTCCTATTGTGACCCGCGCAAATCTCTGTTAACAGTTTACTAGACAGATGAAAATACAAGAAGATTACGGTAGAAGCGTTTCTTCTTCCTCTTGCATCGCGCTACCTCCCGTCTCGAGACCCCACTGACCCCACTGTGCGCGTCGTCATTCAAAGAGTCTCAGAAGCTCGCGTTTCTGTCGGTCTCGAAATCATGGGCGCGATCGGTCCCGGCCTTTGCATCCTCTTGGGGATTGGCAGAGAAGACCGCGAACACGATGCCGACTTTCTTACTGACAAGATTATGAAACTCCGGATCTTCGACGATGCCCAAGGCAAGATGAACCGATCCGTTGCCGAGTGCGGCGGTGAGCTCCTGGTTGTCTCGCAATTTACGCTCTGTGGCGACTGGCGCAAAGGCAATCGGCCCTCGTTTTCGGACGCAGCAGCTCCGGAACTGGCCGAACGGCTCTATCAATATTTTGTGCAGCGGCTGCGCGACTCGAACCTGAGAGTCGCCACCGGCCGCTTTCAATCCCATATGCAACTGTCTTTGGTAAACGATGGACCGGTTACTTTCGTCATGGACTCATGAGCCATGCAAATCGTCTTGTTCGAACCCGAGATACCGCCGAATACGGGGAGCGTCGCGCGTTTGTGCGCCGCGACTTTGACGCCGCTCCACCTGATCGAGCCGCTCGGTTTCAAGATCGACGACAAGCATCTCAAGCGTGCCGGACTCGATTATTGGGAATTCGTCGACTTGCGCGTACACAAGTCCTGGGACGATTTTTTGTCGGCGATGCGGCCGGAACACCTGCGGTTTTTTTCCAAACGCGCGATCAAATCTTATACGGCGGCACGCTACCGGGAGGAAGATTTCCTCGTGTTCGGTCCGGAAACACGCGGTTTGCCGCAGTCCTTGCTGGACGCGCACGCGGATTGCGCCTTGCGAATCCCGATGCTAGGCACCGGCGTGCGCAGTTTGAATCTTTCCAATGCGGTTTCGATCGTCCTTTATGAAGGTTTGCGCCAGTTAGGAAAAACTTGATTTTACGGAGGGCCTTGACGGTAAAAATGATTATGGTTATGTATCACAAACAATTTTTTGTGAACGGGGGGTTGATAATGAGGGTCGGGGTTATCAAACATCCGCGGCGCATGCTCGCGTATCTGCTTGCGCTATTCTTAGTCTCGTCCGTTGGTTTTGGCGCCAACAGCTACGCAGCCGACACCGGCACAGCTGCCGCGTCCAAGGACGCTTCGTCATCGAAGGAATCGTTCAATCTAATTCTTCCATTCAAGGACCTCACCGTGGGGCAAGGACAAGAGGCCACGATGGATGCGGAGGTCGTCAATCGAACCAAGGACCCGGTGGAGGTAAGTCTCACGATCGAAGGCATCCCTGCGGGATGGGACATCAATTTCAACTCGAGGTACCCAAGTTTTCCGGTGCGCTCTGTAATGGTACAGGGAGGAGACCAAAACTCGAATAAATCGACGACCCTTGAGTTCAAAGCCAAAGTTCCGGAAAAAACAAAGCCGGGAACTTACCCCGTTAAAGTAACCGCCAAAGACAGCAAGGGGGGCACCCAGTACGCCGAGACCATCAACTATCGCGTGACCTCGAAAAAGATTGAAACCGGCGGCATCAAGATTAGCAGTCAATATCCCGTCCTTAGCTCGGCGACGGGTCAGACGTTAAAATTCACTGTTGATCTCAAAAATGAAACGAACAAAGCGCTGCCGACGAACATCGTCGCCCAAGCGCCGCAGGGCTGGACGGTTCGTTTCAAGCCGCAATTCGGCGACCAGCAGATTTCCTCGATTCAAATCAAGGAAAACGGTTCGGAAACGCTCAGCGTGGAAATCGACACTCCGGCGTCCGCGGAAGCGAAGGAGTATCCCGTAACCATCCAAGCGCGGTCAGGAGCTTACGAGGCCTCGACCAGCCTCAAGGTCTCACTCAAGGGCACGCAGGATCTCAAGATGGGATCGTTGGCGGGTACGCTCAATACATCGATCACCGCCGGCACGAAAGCGCCAATCGATTTTGTCGTCGGCAATGCCGGCACAGCGCCGGTTCGCAACCTCAACTTCGTCACCAAGAAACCGAGTGAAAAGTGGACCGTGGAGTTCAAGCCGGATAAGATCGACGCGCTGGGTCCCGGCGAAGTGCGACAAATAAAAATGGAAATCTTCGCGCCGGAGCGCACCATCGCCGGTGACTACATGCTGACGCTCACCGCCAATTCTCCGGAATCCAACAAGTCGGCGGACTTTCGCGTGACCGTTTCGACGCCGACGGTCTGGGGCTGGGTCGGCTTCGGTATCGTCGGGCTGGTCGTGCTCGGGCTGGCGGCTGTGTTTTTCCGCTTAGGTCGCAGATGAGTGCGGTCGTCGAAACCAAGAATTTAAGCA
>JBEVIO010000143.1:0-3381 GCA_040510635.1 Binatia bacterium
CGCGCCATATCGGCGCGCGCTATTGCCGTCGCTTGGCAGCGGAAGGTGCCGCGGTAGTCGTCGCCGATATCCTGGATGGCGAAAGCGTGGTTCAGGAAATCAAATCGGCCGGAGGTAAAGCGATAGCGTTGACGGTTGATGTGTCCAAAGAAGAAGACACCAACCGCATGGCGGCGGCGGCCGTGAAGGCCTTTGGGCGCATCGATGTCCTGGTCAATAACGCGGCGATCTTCATCAATATTCAACGCCATCCGTTTTACGAGATTAGCAGTGAAGAATGGGACAGAGTTTCCGCGGTGAATATCAAAGGGCCGTTTCTCTGCGCCAAGGCGGTGTTCCCGCAAATGAAGGAGCAGAGAAGCGGCAAAATCATCAACATCTCGTCGTCCACCGCGTTCTGGGGCACGCCGAATTTCCTGCATTACGTTGCCTCCAAGGCCGCGCTCATCGGCATGACCCGCGCGCTGGCGCGTGAAGTGGGTGAGTATGGTATCTGCATCAACGCCATTGCTCCCGGCCTGGTGGATCATGAAGGCCAGAACGCGCCCAAGGCGCTGACCGAGTTGCAACTCAAAGAACGATCCATCAAAAGGCTTCAGACGCCGGAGGATCTTTTGGGCACGCTGCTGTTTCTAGCTTCGCCGGATAGCGACTTCATGACCGGGCAGACCATCGTCGTCGATGGCGGAAGTATTTTTTATTAAGAGTTCAAATCGTTCAAGCCGTTCAAAAAGTTCAAAACGTCGGAGACAGGAGCGATTTACTTCAAGACGGAGCCTCGGAACGCAAACGATTCCCGACATGCCAATTCCTTGCGCCTAAGCCATGGCAAAAAATCTCAGAACTTTCTTAGAAGACATGCGGCGGGAATATCCGAGCGAGGTGGTGGCCGTCTCCAAGACCGTGAACCCGCTCAACTATGACGTCACCGCGATCATCAAGCAGCTCGGCGCGCTGAAGAAGTTTCCCATTCTGATCTTCGACCAGCCGTTGAACGTTCACGGCGAGCTTAACGATATAAAACTGGTGATCGGCGCGGAAAACTCTCAGAAGAAGGTCCAAGTCGCTTTGGCAGTGCCGCGCGACATGGACCGCGCCGAAATGGCGCGGGAGTGTTTGCGGCGGGAGGCCAACCGGATTCCTCCCATTATCGTCGAGAAGAGCGCGGCGCCGGTCAAAGAATTAGTGCGAACCGGAGAGAACGTCGATCTCTTCGAGCTGCCGCTCATGCGCCACCACGAAATGGATGGCGGTCCCTATGTCGATATGTCGAGCGTGGCGCGGGACCGCGGCAGCGGCGTGTATAACTGCTCCTACCACCGCATGGAAGTCAAAGACCGGAGTCACACCGGTTTTCTCATGACGCTGCAGCATATGTGGCGGATTTTTCGCGGCTACGAGGAAGCCGGCGAAGAGTGCCCGGTGGCGACGGTCATCGGCCATCACCCGGCGTATCAAATGGGCGCTTGCTACGGCGGGCCGTTCGAGATCAGCGAATATGAAATCATCGGCGGCTATCTGCAGGAACCGCTTCGTCTCGTAGCATCGGAAACCTGGGGCGAGAGATTGCTTGTTCCCGCCGACGCTGAGATCGTGATCGAGGGAGCCTTGCTTCCCGACCAACGGATGGTCGAAGGGCCTTTTGGCGAGGTCAACGGATATCTCGGCGTTCAGGGCTTTCAGCAGTCGGCGCATTACGAAGTGCGCGCGATCACCCGGCGCCGCGGCGCCATGCATACTTCGATCCTCACGCCGGAAGGGGATAAGCCGTGGATGGATTTGGCGCGCGAAGGCGCCTACCTCCGGCGCGCTCGTGAGGCTGTGCCGGGCGTTCAAACGGTGTGCGCGAGCGGTAGACATGCTTTGCTCAATGTTTTCATCTCGATGAAAAAGCTGTCGGAAGGCGATCCGGGGCGAGCGGCGGCGGCGGTGTTGACCTGGGATTGGGCGAAAAATGTTTTCGTCTTCGATGAAGATATTGACGTCTATAATCCGACCGAGATTCTCTGGGCTTTGGCCACCCGGGTGCAGCCGCACCGGCAGATATCCATCGTCAACGACATCATGCGCGGCAGCTTGCTCGATCCGTCGATGGATCACCCGCGCCGTACTTCCGTGATGATCGTCGATGCGACCCAACCGTTGGACCGGCCATTCTCGCCGGTTTCCAAGTGTCCTGATGAAGCATTGGCGCGTATTAAACTGGAAGAGCTAGTGCCCGGCGAAGTGCTGCGGCATATACCGATGGATCGAACCACGTACTGGGCGTGACCTAGTTCTGAACGCATTCAAGCCGTTCAAGTAGTTCAAATCGTTCAAGCGGACTCGGAGGTTTCGCTCGTTCGCTAAGCTCAGGGCATGCCTTGGTAAATCTTGCACCGATGCTCTGCCTGTGCAATAGGTATGGCGAGTGTGATTTCGGCGGCGCACCGGCGCGTCGATTTCGTTTAAAGTCAAGTTCATTTCTTGGTCGAACGGAGGAACAACAGTGGCGGAAAGTAAAGCACAAGGCACAGGGGAAATTTGGGCGGCGGGAATTGGCCGGAAGAGCAACGCGGAATACGGTTCCGATCTCATGGCGGAGATGCTGCGCGAGCTGGGCATCAAATACATCGCGCTCAATCCCGGCGCGAGCTATCGCGGTTTGCACGATTCCATCGTCAATTTCGAATCGGACAAAGGGCCGCAGATGATCCTATGCACCCATGAAGAAATCGCCGTGGCGCTTGCCAATGGCTACGCCCGCGCCACCGGCGAGATCATGGCCACGGGGTTGCATAATGTCGTCGGCTTACAGCACGCCAGCATGGCGATCTTTAACGCCTGGTGCGACCGCACGCCGATTCTCAACCTCGGCGGCGGCGGACCGCAGAACACGATCAATCGCCGTTCCACCGACTGGGTGCATACGGCATTGGTGCAAGGTCTGGCGGTGCGGGATCACGTCAAGTTCGACGATCAGCCGGCCACCGTCGATGCGGTACCAGAGTCGTTCTTAAAGGCTTACCGCATCGCCATGACGGAACCCAGAGGCCCGGTTTATGTTTGTCTGGATACCGACGTGCAGGAAGCCAAGATCACAGCGCCGATGATCGTCCCCGATGCGCGGCTGTTCCGCCCGCCCGCCGGGCCGGCGGCCAACCCCGAGTCTTTGCAGCGAGCGGCGCAGTTACTGGCGGCCGCTGACTGGCCGGTTATCGTCGCCGGAGAGCTCGCGCGCAATCCGAAAGCAGTGCCGCCGTTGCTCGACATCGCCGAATTACTCGGCGCGGCGGTGATCGATGCCGACGGCCGCTATGCGTTTCCAAGCACCCATCCGCTGAATCTCACCAATGCGCGGGAAGAAGCTCTGCAGGACGCGGACGTCGTGCTCGCGCTCGA
>JBEVIO010000144.1:0-3173 GCA_040510635.1 Binatia bacterium
GTGCTATGAATTCCGAGTAAATTAGAGCGGTGATATCTGAAGACACGAAACGGATGGAGCGAAATATCACCGAGTCGAAGGATAAGACTACGGACTCGCCACTTAAAACGTCGATCAAGTTCGGTATCTTCGATTGGATCGATCGCAATCAGCTAACTCTGCCCGACCTATACGAGCAGCGCCTGAAGCTGATCGAATGCGCCGAAGAAAAGGGCTTTTATTGCTACCACATCGCCGAACATCACGGCTCGCCGCTGAACATGACGCCGTCGCCGAGCTTGTTTTTAGCTGCCGCTGCCCAGCGTACCGAGCGCATTCGTCTCGGCACCTTGGTCTACGTGCTGCCCGCCTATAATCCGCTGCGCCTGATCGAGGAGATCTGTATGCTCGACAACTTGAGCCGGGGGCGGCTCGACGTCGGTGTGGGGCGGGGCATATCACCCATCGAGATGTCCTTCTTCAACATCGATGTTCAACAGTCGCGCGACATGTTCCGCGAGGCGCTGGACGCGATGACTTCGGCTCTAGCCAGTGGCAAGCTGGCGTTCCAGGGCCGTTACTTTTCTTTCAAGGACGTGGAACTGCAGATCGAGCCCTACCAGCGCCCGTATCCGCCGCTTTGGTATCCGACCAATAGTAACGAATCGATGCAGTGGTTGGCGCAAGAAGGATTCAACACGGTGGTACACTACCAGTCCATGCCGGCGATCCGCGAGCTGTTCGAACTCTATCGGCGCGTTTGGAAAGAGCATGCGGCCGATCGTAATCGCCTCAATGCGCATGTGACCGAGCCGCTTTACGGCATTTCGCGCCATGTCTACATTGGCAAGACGGACGCGCAGGCTTGGGAAGAAGCAAAGACTGCGCTCGCGCAGTTCAACGAGAACACGGGTTATTTGCAATCAAAGATTGGCGATAACCGGAGAAAAGAATATCTGGACGACTTCGAGGCGCGTCGCGCCGAAGGACTCTATATCGCGGGCGCTCCGGATACGGTGCGCGAGGAAGTAAAAAAGCATCTGGCGATCACTGGGAGCAATTATTTTGTCGGATCTTTTTGCTTCGGTAACCTGACTACGGAGCAGGCGATGAATTCCCTGCGCTTGTTTGCCGATGAGGTTATGCCGGCGTTTCGTGCAGCGGCGGAAGAAGATTCTGTCTTATATAAGAGCTGAAGAGTCCTCTTCGCTTTATCGTCATGCCCGTGAAAACGGGCATCCAGAAGGTCCGAACTTCCTGGATTCCGGGTCGCGCTTGCTATCGCCAGCTTGCCCGGAATGACGACTGAAGTGCGGTGCGATGTTATGGAGCAACACCTCGGGCTATTCCGAAATATCCAGGAGTATGCCATCGGGATCGGCGAAAGCATGTTGACCGATGGGACAGGCGTCCATGTCTTTCACCAGCCCGCCGCTCTGCGGTCCGCCGCCGATTTTTTTCGGCGCACACTCGGGATGTTTGGCGGCAATCTCATCTAAGTCTTTCTTGGTCTTGTCGACGCTCTCCACGTTGAAACCGATGTGGTCGAATCCCTGCCTCAAGCTGCGATAATAGCCGTTGTGACATCGACGAATAATGAGACGGACTTTTCCGTCGGTGAGGGTGATCGAGCCTTCCTCGCCGGCTTCCTCGACGCCTTTCAGCTCCAAGACTTTGGTGTAGAATTCGGCGACTTCCTCCGGCTTGCGCGCGCGCAGAGCGATATGATTGAGCCAGCGCGGCTGCTCCCAGCCGTCCGCCAGATAACCTTCGCGTACGTTCTCCTGGCCTTTTTGTGATAAATCGAACTGCGTCCCCGTTGGATCTTGCGCTCTCGTGCCCGCGAACGGGACGTAAGTCAACGCTCTTGTGTGCAAAAGGTCAGGATAAAATCGGTTCAGACGATTGACTGCTTCGCCGACATCATCGACTTCGAATCCGAAGTGATCGATGCCCGCCTGACTTCCGGCCCGTTTCGCGAGAAGCGCCATGCCGATGACGCCATCGCTGATGTGGCCGCGGTCCGGGTTGGACTTACCGTTCTCGTCGACCAGCCCGGTGGTGATCTGCTTCATGCCGAAAATCGTTTGATAGAATTTGCACTCTTTATCGTAGTGCTCGGTATGGGTGGCGACGTGGCGGATTTTAGCGATCATGGCGGCGCTCCTTTCGTGGCTTAACTTCCTTCTAGGTTAGGCGCGCTGAGGTTGTCAAGGCTTAAACCGAACGAAAAATTGTTCCAATCGTTCCAGTCATTCAAAACGTTTAAGAGGATTGACCGGGATGGGGAGGCCTTGTTAGGCTCCGCGCTTGTACGCAGTGATGTGACGCCTCGAAATATTCCGACGGGAGGCAATAGAACATGCGAAAAATTTCCACCGCGATCTTTGCGCTGATCATTTGTCTAACTGCGGCGCGCCCCACGGCGGCGCAGCTCAAGAAGATACGCTTCTCGACGAGCTCTATTGCTGTAACCGAAATGCAATTCCGTATTGCGCAGATGAAAGGCTTTTACCGTGAAGAAGGACTGGATCTTGAAACGGTTCTCATACGCGGATCGGTGGGAATGCAGGCGTTGATCGGCGGCTCGGTGGATTACGCATCGGCGGCGGGCTCGATCATCGCCGCCGGAGTGCGCGGCGCACCGGTGCGGCTGGTCCTGATCGTCAACGCGAAGCCGCAGTTCGATCTGGTCGGCCAGCCGGATCTGAAATCGGTCGCGCAGCTCAAGGGCAAAGTCGTCGGTATCTCTTCGCGCGGCGGCGCGGTGGATCTCCTGACCCAGTTGATTCTCACTAAACACGGTCTGACGCCGAACAAAGACGTGACTTCCATCGTGATCGGCACGCCCGAAGAATTGGCGACCGCTCTCAGAACCGGGCTCATCGCCGCCTGTTTGCTCAGTCCGCCGCGCCAGCTGATTCTCTACGGTGAAGGTTTCAGCCGGCTCGCGTACTCGGGAGATTATCTCGCCAGTTATCCGTCGGGCGGCGTCGGCGCGACGGAAGAGAAGATCAAAAACAATCCGGCCGAAGTCCTCGCCTTTGTCAAAGCGAGCCTGAAAGGACTGCAATACTATTCGCAGCATCGCCCCGAGTCCATCGACATCATCTCGAAATATCTGGGCGTCAAAGATCTCACCTTGGCCGGAGAAGTTTACGATCTTCATCTAAGCCGCCTCGGCGGGCTAAGCT
>JBEVIO010000145.1:0-3341 GCA_040510635.1 Binatia bacterium
CACCTCCGAAGTATTCGATTAATCGCCAGCAATCTACGCCGCCTTCGGCAAGGAAGCCGGCGCGTTCAGTTTGTATAACTTGCGCACATTCGTGTTTAACAATTTGTCGCGGTCCGCGGCCGAAAGATGCGCCATGTCGCGCTCGATGACCGCGCGCGAGTTCGGCCAGGTCGAATTCTGGTGCGGATAGTCGTTGGACCACATGCAGTTGTCCACGCCCCACCAGGAGAAAAGCTGGCCGCCGACGCGGTCATTAAAAAAGGTCGCGTATATCTGGTCGGCGAAATACTCACTCGGCAATTTGGTCATCTGAACTTTCTCCGAGTGGCGGTGGCGCTTATAACCTTTGTCGCATTTCTCCAACCAGAACGGCATCCAACCGATCTCGTTTTCAACCGATACGACTTTTAGTCTTGGATAACGCTCCAGGATACCGGAAAAAATCATATCAAACAGCGCGTCTTCGATTTCTCTGGTCTGCTGCACGCCGATGCGGTAGCGGTTGATACCGTGGCTGGACTGGCGGTTCATGCTGTCGCCGAAACCGGTCAGGATGTGCAGGTGGACCGGCAGATCTAGATCCTGCGATGCCGCCCAGAAGCGCTCATAATGATCCGAGGTGAATGGAAACTTCGGATCCGGCACCTGCCAGATCATCGTGCCGACGATGCCGCCGGCCTTCTTGCAGCGCTCCATTTCGGCGATCGCGTGATCGACGTCGTACATGGAAATCAGCGCGATGCCGAACAGGCGATCCGACACTTTGTTGCAATAATCGATGATCCAGTCGTTGTACGTTCTAAACAGGCCTTCTTGTAACGCGGCATCTTTGACACAGAACAAGCCGAGCCCGAGACTGGGATAGAGGACTTCGGCCACCACACCGTCGGTGACCATGTCGTCCTGGCGAACGATCGGGTCCCAACCGCCCGGGCGCGCTACAGCAAAGCCGGCTCTGCGAAACTTTTCCAGATTTTCCGGCTGCTGGCCGGCCATGAACAATCCGCCCACGGCCTGGATTTGCACCTCCGGCGAGCCAAACATCCAGGCGTCGCGCTTATCGTCGAAAAACATTTTCGGCGCGCGCTCTCTGAGCGACGAGGGCATGCCCTTTTCCCATAGATCGGGCACTTCGATGACGTGAGAGTCTGACGAGATAATTGATTGTTCCATGGCTCCTCCTTTTGGTTATCTTACTTCTTAGCCCAAAGTTGATCGAAAAATCCACTCTTTTCCATTTCGTCCAGATAACGATTGTCGATCATTTCCTGAGGCTTGATCTTTTTCGCGCGCGGATCGGTCGCCGAGAGCTCGTCGAGAATCGCCTGCAAGGCTTCCGGCTTGATCACCAGGCGCGGCTCGAGCACTTTGATTTCGGCGTTATACGCCGAATCGAGCACGGCGCGGTCGGTAACGCGAAGGTATTTGCCGAGTACCTTGTAGACAAACTCGCGGTCGGTGTGCATCACCTTGGCCGTTTCCGCCATGGCGCGCATGAAATTGGCGACCACTTGCGGCCGCTTGGCCATCACCGAGCGCTTGGTCACAAACGCTGTGGCGGCATAAGGAATTTTCAGATCGGGACCGTAAATAACGTAGTGATAGCCTTTGGCGATCGCCACCGCGTCCGTCGGCGGGGTCAAGTTGGCGACATCGAGCTGCCCGCTGACGAAGGCCGCGAAGGTCTCGGGATCGCCGCCGGTTTGAATGAACTGCACGTCGCGGGTGGCGTCCATGCCGAAGCGGCGGAGCGCCTGGATGGTAAAATAGTGAGAGTTGCCGCCGATCCGGCTGACGCCGATCTTCTTGCCTTTGAGATCTTCCGGCTTCTTGATATTGCCGCCGGCCACCAAGGTTTGCGTCATGGTGTTTTTGATGCCGCCGATAAAAACAACATCCGTGGAGCCGCGGAGATAGGCCGCGACATTGCCGACGCCGCCGGTGACAGTCATCTCGGCATCGCCGCCCAACAAGGCGGCGGTAACGATGCCCGAGGACGAAATAAACACCAAACTGAAATCGAGATTGTATTTCTTGAACAAACCCGCTTCCTGCGCCATCCACGGCATGGATTGCGACATGACACGGGCGGAATGAATCCCGACCATTTTATCGGGCGCCGCGGCGGCTCGAGCAGTCGCCGGTGCGAGGCTTATTGCCAGCGCGAAAACTAGGCCGGTTGTGATGCGCTTGAATTTAAACATTTCGCCAAAAATCCTCCTTGCACTGGCGGCGCGGAGATCATCGCGGGCCATACAGTTCTTTTACAAAACCAGTATCTTCTATCTCCTTAATGAAGCGGTTGTCAAAGAACTCCTTGGGGTCGGCACCAGTCGCCTTGGGATGATCCGCGACCGCCAGGATCGAAACGATCTGCTCCTCGGTCATGTAGGGGACTTTGGGAAAGATGCCGCGATAGGCCTGGTAGGCCTCCTCGATGATCGGACCATCCGAGGTCGCGAGATATTTCGCCAGCGCGCGCTTGCTCACATCCGCATCCTCGTTGACCACTTTGATCGCCGCGACATAGGCTCTGAGAAAAGCTTTGATCCGCTCCGGCTGTTGGCGCAATAGCGACCGGCGCGACACCATGCCCAGCTGCACGTAGGGAATTTTGAGGGTGGCGAAGTTAACCAACTCCTTATAGCCCAGTCGCCGTGCCATGAGTGTGGTCGGCGCCGAAATCGTCGTTGCCGCGACGATGCCGCGGTCCAGAGCCGCCAAACCCTCGCGCACTCCGCCGAGGTACAAAATTTTGACATCCTGACCGGAACGAAGATTGTATTGGCGTAACAGCGCTGTCATGCCGTGATCGGTAGAAGCCCCCTTGGTCATCAGGCCGACCACTTTGCCCTTGAGCGACGGCACATCCTTCACATCGGCACGCGCATACAAAGAAAAACCATAGGTCGGCACGCCGGACGCGATATAAACCAGCTCGGCGCCGCTCAACACCGCGTTGATCACTGCGCCGCCCGTGGCGGCCATATCGATGTCAGCGGATACCACGGTCTGAGTCAGCCGAGCGCCCCCGGAAATATAAATATTCTGGAGAGTGAAACCATATTTCTGATCGAGCCTCGCTTCGCTAATCACCCACAGCGGCAACATAGCGCCGCTCGGCTGCGGATAGCCGACGCGGATCGTAGCTGGCACAGCCGCTGCGGAAACTCTCGGCGGCGACAGTGCGCCGAGGCCGAGCCCTCCGATTACAAGCAACCACGCTGACCATCTCGACAACTTAGCGCCGTCCATAGAGCTCCTGGACGAAGCCGCTAGCTTCGATCTCTTTCAAAAATTGATTGTCGAAAAAATCTTTCGGATTGGCGCCGGCCGCCTTG
>JBEVIO010000146.1:0-3006 GCA_040510635.1 Binatia bacterium
ATGCCGCGCGAGGAGAGAATCCCGCGGCTGGCGCCGATAAACGGCGGTGAGCCGAGGATGATGGGCTCGTTGCGATAGAGCATGCTGCGGATCATCGTCACCGGCGCCGGCCGCGCGCCGCCGCCGTAGTAGCCGGAAAATTCACCGAACGGTCCTTCGATCTCCAAGCCCGCCGCCGGCGGCAACATTTCGCCTTCCAGGACAACTTCGGCGGTGGCGGGAATCGGCAGGTCGGTAAACACACCCTGGGTCACTTCCACCGGCGCGCCGCGCATCCAGCCGGCAAAACCATACTCTGACACGCCCCAATTGGTGTTGGTGCCCGCCGCCACTAACAGCGACGGCTCTTGACCGAGACATATCGCGATCGGACAAGGCTTTCCCTTGGCCCAGTATTTTTTGCGGATCACGTCGCCGTGATGACCGGAGCCGATATGCGCGACGATTTTGTTTTTGCCGAGCAACATGAAGCGGTAGGAGCCGACATTGATGTACCCCGACTCGAGATCGCGGGTCACCGACGAAGTCGCGCAGATATACGGACCGCCATCGCGCTCATGCCACTTCGGCCAAGGCAGCTTGGTGAGATCGACATCCGAATCCTGAAAAACATTCTCCTTGATCGGCCCGTCTTTGACTTGCACCGGTTTGATGGGATCGTAATTTTTCAACCGTCCCTTCCAGTAGAGCACGGCTTCGGGATCGGTAAGATCGTTGGACACGCCGAAGACCAAGCGCTCGCGCAATCGGTTCGAAAGAAAATTGGTCAGCACGCGAAACCCTTTGGGATGACCCTTGATCGAATCGAACAGCACCGCCGGGCAAGATTTGCGAAACGAAGCCAGCTCGGTGATCGCGCCGATTTCTAGTTCGCAGCTCGCGCCATCGATGGTTTTCAACTGACCGAGCTCGGTCAAAGTCGCGAGGTATTGTCGTAAGTCGTTAAAGATCACTTCTTTCTCCTGTCATATATTTTCATGCCGAGGTTCTGTTGGTTGTGCAGGATCGTCAATTCGACGGGAATACTGCGCGACGCCGAGGCGAAGGCCGGACAGCGCCGGGTTGCTGCGTCGACGATGGTTTGAATCTTATCGGCGCCATCAGGACTTTGGATCGTCACCGTGTATTTGATCAAATCGAAGCCGCGATCTTTTTCCTCGCCGCCTTCGCTGCCGCCCGCTTCAACAAAGCCGGAGATCTCGCCTTGTAAATTGTCCAACTGCACGTCGGTCACCGCGGCGCTCTTCACGCACCACACTTGATGGCACATCATGATGCCGGCGAGAAAATATCTGAGCGGCGCCGGCCCGGCGTCATGCCCGCCCGCTTCCTCGCCTTCGTCGGAAAGAAAACTATGTCCTTCGACCTGAGCGCGGAACTGCAAACCATGCAGCGCCTTGCAATTGACCGTCGTCACCGGCCGGCGCGGTGCGCCCTCTTTGCGTGCGGCGCGCTGTGTCAGTTGCCGCGTGGCGATTTCTTTGAGGTTGGCTTCCACCTTGAACATCGTTGCCTCCAAATCTATTAACTTGAAATCGTCAAATCCTCGCCATATCTATATTCGCATCTTTGGGAAACACAAACTTAGTCAGCCGCCATGTTTACGCAAAAAAACTAGCATGAGCTTCGCGCATTCGTCCGGCACTTCAAGATACGGCAGATGGCCAACGTTGGAAATTGCGGTGAACTCGGAGTTCGCGATCCCTTCGTGAAAAGCCTCGCCATGCGCGATCGGAACGTAGTTGTCGCGCTCGCCCCAGAGGACCAGCGCCGGCAGCCGCGCGCGGTAGAGGTAGCGAAGCAATCTCGGATCGTCGGGAAACTGCCAAGCAAAGCGCGCCAAAGTGCGCCGGCCAAGAATCGTACTCACGATCGCGTCGGCTTTCGGTGTATCGGGAAGCGTTTCCAGCGCCAGCGTAGAATCAGGATCAGCGAACAACGCCTGCCGCAGCCCCGGGCCGTCGAGACTCAAAACGTCCGCCGCGGGCGCCGTCTCCAACCGTAATCCGAGCGCGTCGATGAGGATCAGAGTTTTCAAACGATCGCTGCAGCGAATCGCCCACTCCGCCGCGATCCAGCCGCCGAACGACGCGCCGGCGACGGCGGGCCGCTCCAGGCCAAGTGCTTCGCACAAATCGAGGTAATGGATCACGAGATCTTCCATCACTTCGAATTGATCGAAGTGATCTTCCGATCCGGAAAATCCCGGATGGATCGGCACAAAGACTTCAAACTCAGCCGCAAGCGTGTCGTACAACGGCAACCAGGACGGACAAAACTCATCATGGAGAAACATGAGCGGCGGCCCGTCGCCGGCGCGAAAGAGACGCGTACTTCGTCCGCGAACTTTAATGGTTTCTTCTTTACAACTCGCCATCTCGAATTCTGGTCTCAAATGTAGCCGGTCTCTCAATTCATGATTCCCGTGGAAACGGGAATCCAGGTTCGTGGAATTCAAAAAATTCAACCTGGATGCCCGCGTTCGCGAGCATGACGCACCCTACTCTCAACTCATCTGCGGCTCACCCATTCGCCGCCGGCGCATCGACGTTAATATCCCGTAGCTTCGGCATAACCTTTTCGGCAAACAGCTTCATGCTCTTCTCCGTATACTCGCGCGGCGCGTTGCCGACGGAGAAATTGGCGATCAGCAGGCCGAATCCCACCTTGTTCGCATAATCTTCGAGCCGCTGGCGCACCGTCTCCGGGCTGCCGACGATCACGTATCCCGCGTCGTCCACTTCCTTCCACGTGGACAAATTCGATGGCCGCGACTCGAGCCGCCGCTTCATCATGCCCATTACGCTGGCGATCGACGTATGTCCGGGTGGCATGCTTAACTGCACCGGCTGCTTTAGAAGATTGCGCGCATAATACCAGTAGTGCGGCTCATATTCGCGGCGCGCTTGCTCATCGGTGTCGCTGACGTAAATGCCGATGCCCCAACCGATCTGCGTGTGACGAACGGTGTATCCCGATTTGTTACAGCATTCGGAAAAATACTCG
>JBEVIO010000147.1:0-4654 GCA_040510635.1 Binatia bacterium
GAAAGACCCTATTGTCTCAGCCTTCACGTTGACACCCCAGCTGTGTTTCGAATACTGTCTACTTGATAAATCCTACGATGCCGATTTCTTTCATTGATTAAAGATAAGGAGCTTACGCCATGCTCAGTCACGAAGAAAATGATTTTCTTACCCGGGTCGCCTCGGGAACGCCGGCGGGGCAACTGCTTCGGCGCTACTGGCATGTAGTTTCGGCAGCAGCTGAGTTGAGTGCTGAGAAACCGAAAAAGCGAGTCCGAATTCTCGGCGAGGACTTGGTCCTCTACCGGGATCCGAGCGGCGGTTATGGTCTTGTCGCCGAGCATTGCTCGCATCGGGGCGTATCACTCTACTACGGCTTTGTCGAAGACGGCGGCATTCGCTGCGCCTATCACGGTTGGAAATACAATGCTTGCGGCAAGTGTGTCGACCAGCCCTTTGAAAATCCCGAGGGCGGATTTAAAGACAAGATCCAACACACTGCTTATCCTGTAGAGAAATTGGGCGGCCTGCTCTTTGCCTATATGGGGCCTGCCGATAAGAAACCGCTGCTGCCGAAGTGGGACTTGCTTGTGCGCCGGGACGGTGTCAAAAAGGTCGACGTCTGCGAAGTGCTGCAGTGCAATTGGCTGCAGGCGATGGAAAACTCCGTCGATCCAACGCACACCTATTGTCTTCATTCGCACACGCTCAAGCTCAAGGGCGACAAGGATTACGTGCCGTTTCACTATCAGCAGCTCAGCAAGATCGACTTTGAATTGGTGGTGGAAGCCAATTGGGCGGGGATCCAAAAACAGCGGATCTTCGCCGGCGACGGCGTTCCCGCCGAAGCGCCGCACCCGCTGATTTTTCCGAATATTCTTTTCGTCCCGGTGCGCACCGGTTACTCCATGCATTTTCGCACGCCGATCGACGACTCGAATACCCAAGTTTTTCAATTCCGTTTCACCCCGACCAAGGACGGCAGCGTCGCCGAACAGCCGGATGATCCGCCGGTGGAATTCATCGCGACGAAAAATGAAGACGGCGAGTTTCATCTGAATCATTTCGCCAGCCAGGACCACATGGCCTGGGAAACTCAGGGCGCGATCGCCAACCGCGGCGGCGAGCATCTAGGCGAATCCGACCGCGGCGTCATCATGTTTCGCAAATTACTGCGCGAGCAAATCATCGCCGCGCAAAATGGCGAGAATCTGATTGGAATCAATTTTGATCCCGCCAAGGATGAGGTAATCCGGCTGATTCGCGAAGGCTACGACGCGTATTCGTTCGCCGCGGCACGGGCGGAGAAACAACAGCACGCCTGATATTTTCGGCTGCGCCGACGTAAGCGAAGCAATCGTGCAGCGCCAAATTTTTGCTGCGGGCTTGCCTCATCGTAACGCGCACAATCGTCTCAATACCGGCCGGCAAAGTTTCGCGTTTGTGGCAACCCTGACCGAATCTTGGTAGAAAGGAGAAGCCCCACTTGGTCACAGCCAAAGGATACCAACCACTTGCACGAAGAATTTTCGGAGCTTGTTGAAGCACCCGTCGAATCGACTCGGCGGCGTTTTCGCTTTCAGACTTTCTCCTCGCTTCGTCATACCGATTTTCGCTATCTTTGCTCCGGCACTTTCATGATGAGCGCCGGTCAGTGGATACAGCAGGTCACGCTGGGTTGGCTGGTGTACGACCTCACGGGCAATTCGATGTTGCTCGGATCGCTCAACGGACTGCGCGCTTTGCCTTTTCTCGTCACCGGCCCCATGGCCGGCGTGGCGGCAGATCGAATGGACCGAAAGCGGCTGCTGCTGCGCACTCAGTGGGTATTGATCGTTACCGCGGTGCTGATGGGCGCGCTGGTGGCCTCGGGCCTGCTCCACGTCTGGCATGTGTTTGTGTTCACGTTGATCACGGGAATCGCCTGGACCTTCACGGAACCGGTCAGACAAAGCATGATCCCGAGCCTGGTTCCCAAGGAAGATCTCGCCAACGCCATCGCGCTGAATTCGGGCGGATTTAATTTGATGAAGATCATCGGCCCAGCATTGGGCGGCTTGATGATAGCGTTGTTCGGCGCGGGAGGAAATTTTTTCGTCCAAGCCATCGCCTACACGGGCGTATTGCTGATGATCTATTGGATGAACGTGCCGCCCACGTCCGAGCGAGCGCGCCGCTCATCCGCCGTCGCCAACCTCAAGGAAGGCTTCGCCTATGTCTGGTCGACGCCCGCGGTGCTGGCGCTGATGACGCTCGCTTACGTCCCGCGCATTTTTGCCGTGCCGTACCAGACTTTGATGCCGGTCTTTCAAAAAGATGTGCTGAAAGTCGGTCCCGAGGGGCTGGGAATCTTAATGGCCGCGCCCGGCGTCGGTGCCGTCATATCCGTGCTGTTGCTGGCGTCTCTCGGCAATAGCCTTAGGCGCCAGGGATTGTTTCTCGTCGGCAGCATTATCATCCTCGGATTTTTTCTTATTCTGTTTTCGCAGATCACTTATTTTCCCTTGGCGCTGATTTCTTTGGTTTTGGTTGGCATCTTTCAGATGCTTTTTCTCACCAGCACCAACACAATCTTGCAGATGATCGTTCCGGATGAATTGCGCGGCCGAGTCATGAGCCTTTACATGCTAGACCGCGGCTTCATGCCGATCGGTGCTCTGTTCGCCGGTGTGACCGCGCATTTTATCGGCGCGCCGTTGACCGTCGCGATCATGGGCGCCGCCGTCGTCGTTCTCGCCGTGCTGGTTGCGTGGCGCGTGCCGGCGATCCGAAGCCTCGAAAGCTGAGACGCGATAATTTGGCGCCGGAATCACGCCGGCTGATCGACAAAATGGGAATTGCGGACAGGAAAAATTGCGGCGGCGAGCAGCACTCCAAAGCTTTGGCGGATGCAACAGACCATTTCACGTTGCAGGCCGGGCGTTTGTTGTTCTAACGACTAGCGTGGGGTCAGCGTTGACGGGTCAGCGCTTTTTTGCTTCTCTTCTTCGCCGGCGCCGGCAAAACGACTGCTGAGCTTTCCCAGTTTCCGTTTCAAGCCATTGCGCCAACCGATCGATTGCCATTCGTCTCGCTCCTGTTTGGCGAGGATCAGTTTTTTCTCTTTGAGTTCGGCGTTCAGCCGGGCGACCTCAGAGATCATGCGATCTTTATCTTTGCCAATTTGACTCATTTCCGCCGAGAGATTTTCCAAGCGAAACTTAAGCGAGTGCAATTCGGCTTGCCGGCGGAGTAGGAGCTCATCTTTCTCGATTAGCTGGCTTTTCAAATCACGAAGCTCGGTTTGTTGCGACAAAGCCATTTCTTGCCGGGCGATTTCATTGGCCTGAAGAAGTTTTTCTTTCTCTCGCAGCGCCTCGTGTAATTCGGCGAGCTCGGCATTGGATTGTTTTTTGGATCGACGAGCAAAATCTTGCCGGGGATCAGCTGCACGACTCTCTTGATCGAAGCTGTTTTCCATCTCTTGGTTGACCTCGCCGGAGTAGTTAGCGAGAACCATGCCATAACCGCGCCGCGGTGCCATTGGTGAACTTGGACATTTTGGCGACTTTTTAGCGATTTGGCGGCGAGGATTTGATTCTGAATCGTGACGACCTTTGCCATTTTTCGTCTACTTGTCCCATCCCGCAAGGTTTTCGGCGCAGGAAAATGGACGTTGAGAATGGCTAATAGTTCATTCTGATCAATATCGCTCTCTGTCGTTTGAATATGACGCTTCATTTTTTAGTTGTTATTCCGCCGGAAAATCTTTCTTGCTGTCCGGATGGATTCGTAATCTAAACTGAGATTGCGGTCGCTTTGCTCGCGTTCAAATAGACCTAGTGACATCAATTTTAGGATTTTGCTTCGCCCCGATTCCTAGACATTTTTCCTGCCTTGGAGTATGCAGGATGGCGTTTATCTGCGCCAAAATTTTAAGCATACTACTTTTGGAGGATCACCTATGTTCAAAACGGCATTCATCCGCTTCTTATTGATTGCGCTCTGCCTATCTTTGCTTGGCCACCCAGCGTCCGCGCAGCCGGCGACGGACTACCAGCCTTCGGTCGGCCAAGAAGGCAAAGACGTGATCTGGGTACCGACACCGCAGGCTTTAGTCGATAAAATGCTCGACATGGCCAAGGTTACACCCAAAGATTACGTCATCGATCTTGGCTCCGGCGATGGCCGCACCGTTATCACGGCCGCCAAACGCGGCTCCAAAGCGCTGGGCATCGAATACAACCCGGATATGGTGGAGCTGTCGAAACGCAACGCCGCCAAAGAAGGCGTGAGCGATAAAGTGAGCTTCATGAAAGCCGATCTGTTTGAAAGCGACTTTTCCCAGGCTCAAGTGATTACCATGTTCTTGCTTTCCAGCATCAACATGAAGCTGCGCCCGAAAATTCTCGACCTCAAACCCGGTACGCGCATCGTCTCGAACACTTTCGATATGGGCGAGTGGAAACCGGACGAGACCGCCAATTTGTCCGGGTGCAACTCCTGGTGCACCGCCCATTTGTGGATCGTGCCGGCCAAGACCGAAGGAACGTGGAAACTGCCGCAGGGCGAGCTAACGATCAAGCAGAGCTTTCAGATGATTACCGGCACGCTCAAGTCCGCCAACGCCACGACACCCGTCAATGGCAAGGTCAACGGCGATCAGATTTCCTTTAGCGCCGGCAACGCGTCTTAC
>JBEVIO010000148.1:0-4399 GCA_040510635.1 Binatia bacterium
ATGTTCGAGGCTATTGACAAGGACATCGATATCCGAAAAGCAAGTCTTATTCTGCTGTCCGCCAGATCAATCAAAACCTTAAAATTTAAACGGGATTTGCTTGTCGCCGAGACCTCGCGAAAAATCGCTTCGAGTCTCTCTGCGTCGACTCGTCCGCGAGCGATGACCATGAGGTAATCTCCGCCCGACAATTCCAGCAATTTGCTTTTTAGATTCACGGTCGATACGCGCAAAAAATTTTGCCCCGTCCTCAACTTCGTTCGCCGACGATCGTTATTCTGATCTGCCGTACTTTTCGAGGGTTTCAAATGTGCTCCGACGAATAACCAGGGATGCATCGATGCGAGAACCGAAAGTTCTTTCGTGCTGGCGCGGCGGGAATCGTCAAAGGGGATAGGCCGAGTCGAAAACCGGCCTACCCCCTATGCCTGTCTGATGGTGTTAGTATTCGTGTTCCGAGTTTAACCAACGTTGCGCGACAAAGCGGCGAACGACGTGCTGCCATCGGCGCGGCGCAGCAACACAAGCAGCGGCTTGTCTCCCTTGGCTTTGGCAACTTCGTCTTTCACGCCTTGCACCGAGGTCACCGGAGCTTGGTTGAGTTGCAAGATCACGTCGCCGGCGTGGATGCCTGCGTTCGCAGCCGGGCTGCCGGGCATGACCGCAGTCACCATCACGCCTTCGCTTCCCGTGAGTCCCATCTGGCGCCGCTCCTCGGGCCGAATGTCTTGCAAGGCCAATCCCCACTCGCTCTTTTCCTGCTTGGTGTTCAGTGCCGCGGTCGAATCGTTGAGCTTGCTAATGGCTACATTGATGGTTTTCATCTTTCCGTCCCGCAGAATTTCCACCGGGACGGTCTTTCCCACCTGCGTAGCAGCCACAAGACCGGGTAGGGTTGTCGACTCGTCGATTTTCTTGCCGTCATAGCTGACGATCACGTCACCGCGTTGGATTCCCGCCTTTTCTGCGGGGCCTTGAGCCACGACATCGCCGACGAGCGCGCCGCGCTCTTTGTCGACGCCAAGAGAACGCGCGAGATCAGGCGTCACGGGCTGAACCGAAACACCGAGCCAGCCGCGCGTGACCGTGCCCTTGGTTTCCAGTTCTAGAACGAGATTTTTCACGAGGTTCGCCGGAATAGCGAAACCGATACCGATATTGGCGCCACTCTGGCTGAAAATAGCGGTGTTGATGCCAACGACTTCACCCGCCGTGTTGAAAAGCGGACCGCCGGAATTGCCCGGATTGATGGATGCATCGGTTTGAATGAAATCATCGTACGGACCGGCTCCGATCGTCCTTCCCTTGGCACTGACGATTCCCGTGGTCACCGTGTTGCTCAATCCGAAGGGGTTGCCGATCGCCATCACCCAGTCTCCCACGCGAAGCATATCGGAGTTACCCAGGGTCACACCCGGCAAAGAAGTTTTGGGCTCGATCTTGATGACCGCCAAATCGGTCTTCGGGTCGAGGCCGAGAACTTTCCCCTTGTATTGCTGTTTGTCGCTCAAAGTCACGGTAATCTCCTGAGCATTGGCCACAACGTGGTTATTGGTCAGGATCAGGCCGTCTTTGCGAATGATGAATCCCGATCCGGTGCCCTGACGTTTGAACTGCTCCGGTTGCTGGGGCATCGGCATGCGGAAGCCTGGAAAAGGAAAATTCTCGCCGAAAACCTGGTCCGGAAAATCGGCCTTGGCAATCGACGTTACTTTGATATTGACCACTGCCGGCGCGACCCGCGCCGCGAGATCAGCAAACGATGGCAAAGCACCGGGTTGAGGTGGGGATGCGGCCGCGGTCGCCTGCCCATCCGCCCGGGCCGTCAATCTCTGCGATTCGTGCCCCACGGCGAATCCGCCGCCAACCAAAGCGACCGCCAGCGCGCTCACGATAAAAGTTTCTTTCTTCGATATCATTTTTTCTCCTCCTGGTTTGTAGAGTCTGTCCACGACGATGGTTTACGATAACCTTTTCGTACGAGAGTTTAAGTCGGAAAGATGAGAGGAGAATTAAAAGCGGATTAGAATTTTCTAATGTCTTTCTCGGGATGGTTGAAAATGCCTCGCCTTCAGGCGAAGTGAGAGTTCGTTATGCCGGCCCTTCGTCGAGTCAGGATAAACTCCCGGTGGCATCCAGGTGACGGACAGCGTCCGTCACATCGTTGGAAAACGGTATCGAGGTTACGGGGGATGGGAATGAACCCCGGTGTTCATCGGGATGACGATAAGGGCCGGAATGATTGGAACCAGAGTTTCCAGTCGACGAATTAGAACCCTTCGGCTTACAGCCGAGAATCGTTCAGTTTTCTTTCATGACGAAGAAGCGGCCAGCGCCTGCGGCAAGGTCACGCGAAAGCAGGTTCCCTTGCCAACAGCGCTGGCTAAATGAATCTGACCGCGGTGCAGCTCGACGATCGCACGGACCAGCGCCAAGCCAAGCCCGGTACCGCTGCCTTCTCTGGCCGGATCGCCTTGATAAAACCGATCGAAAATATGCTCTTGGGCGTCGGGCGCGATCCCCGGGCCGTTGTCCTTGACCTGCAAAACAGCCGAGTGGTCCTGCTGTTCGAGAGTGACCTCGATTCTGCCGCCGCTGGGCGTGTATTTGATCGCGTTCTCAGCGAGGTTGAAAACGAGGCGAAAGAGCAGCGAGTCATAGCCCTCGATCCACAGCGGCGGAGTCGCAGCGACCGTGTACTCGTTTCCGGCCCTTGCCGCCAACTCAGTCAAAGCGGGAGCGACGTCTTCCAGCACTTCGGCTAGGTTGACCGGCTTTGGAAGTGCGCTTAAGGCATTGCCCTCCATGCGCGCCATCAGGAGTAGGTCTTCCACCAGCGAATTGAGCCGGTCCACTTCTTCCAGACAACTCGCCAATGTCCGGCGAATGTCCGCGGGCGCCTCGGCGGCGCGGAGCGCGACTTCGATCTCGCCTTTAAGAATAGTGAGCGGCGTGCGCAATTCATGAGCGGCGTCTGCGCTGAAGCGGCGCGCAGCGACAAACGAGCGCTCGAGGCGCGCCAACATGTCGTTGAGCACTGCGGCCAAGCGCGCTAGTTCGTCCTCGCCGGATGGAGCGGGGATTCGCTTCGTCAGATCTTCGGCTTCAATCCGCCGGGCTGCCTCCACCATCGCATCCACCGGAGTGAGCGCGCGGCGCGCGAGAAACCATCCGCCCAACGCCGAGACAGTCAAAGCCACGGGCGCCAGGACGAGAAGAATGAGAAGAAACCTTCTCCGGGAAGCTTCGACATTTTCCAACGACATGGCCACCTGGACGATATTTGCCGTCGCGCCGTTTTTGACCACCGGCAGAGTCAGCAGGCGGAATGACTTCTCGGATCCCGGCTGGTCCCGTACCGTCTCGAATGTCGCCTGGCCTCTTTCCGCATTGCGCAACGCTTCGGCGCTGAGCGGCAGCTTCGATCTTGTACGCGGCAGCAGACGGGGGTCGGGCCGGCCCAGCGGGTCGAGCAGTTGGAAAAACCGCTCAGCGAGTTCGGGACCGAGCATCGACTGTAGATAATCTTCAAGTTCAGGACCGAAAAAAGACGGACGTTGGACGGAGTCGGCGATGGCGTTGGCGACCGAGTCTAGCGAGTCATCGACGTTTTGCCGCAGGCCGCGGTCGAGCAGAAGCACCGATGTCGCGCCCAGCACGGCGAACGTCGCCGTCAGAATTCCCGTATACCAAAGAGTCAGACGGCCCCGGAGCGTGGTCGATCGCCAAATCATGATGGCGACGGCTCTTCCTTCAGCACGTAGCCGACGCCGCGCACGCTATGGATCAGCTTGGGCTCGAAGCCGTTGTCGATTTTCTTGCGCAAGTAATTTACGTACACGTCGATCACGTTGGTAAAGCTATCGTAATCGAGGCCCCACACATGTTGAGCGATCACCGTGCGGCTGAGAACCTGGTCGCGCCTGCGCAAAAAAAACTCGAGCAACGCGAATTCCTTGGCGGTCAAATCGATCCGCTTGTTGCCGCGGCTAACCTCACGGGTCACCGGATCGAGCCTAAGATCCGCGATGGTCAGTATGGCCGGCTGAGCAGGAGCCCCGCGCCGGAGCAGCGCGCGCACGCGCGCCAGCAATTCTTCGAACGCGAAGGGTTTGGTGAGATAATCGTCCGCGCCAAGATCCAGCCCCAGGACTTTGTCGGCTACCGTCACTCGCGCTGTGAGCAAAAGAATCGGCACGCTGACCCGCTGCTGACGTATTTTTTTCATCACGCTGAGGCCGTCCAGCTTCGGTAGCATGACGTCGAGGATCACGAGGTCATATTCCCCTTCCAGGAGCCGGTTCAAGCCCGCCTCGCCGTCGTGTTCCACATCCACGGAATAGTGAGTGGCTTCGAGGCCGCGCTTGATGAAGCTCGCGACTTTCCTTTCGTCTTCAAC
>JBEVIO010000149.1:0-5268 GCA_040510635.1 Binatia bacterium
TGGATACCGGCGTCCGCCGGTATGACGGATAAACGTGAACAACTTGTTTAACGAACTTCCGGGCCAGAACACTAGCGTGTATCGTTTTAATAACGAACCGCCGGGTATAGTCGCATCTGGGCGGGTGATTTCACCATCAACTATCCATTCCGATTTTGTCTCCTGAAAGCACCCAACCCACCGGCATATGGCTTGTGTTCCGCGCATAGCCGATGTTACCCAAACGATCGATGAGAATAATGCCGCCGGTGCTTTGGAGCCGCTCTTCGAGATCGGCAATTGCCATACGGGCCGCGGTCTGAGCTTCGCCATTATCGACCTCGTGCAAGAAATCCACCGCGCGTTTCGCCAACACGAGACGTATGATCGCTTCGCCCTGACCGGTGCATGACGCGGCGCCGTAGCCGTCCGCATAGGTGCCGCAACCGATCAACGGTGAGTCGCCGACCCGGCCCGGCAATTTGTTGAAGATGCCGCCGGTGGAAGTCGCCACCGCCAACCTGCCCGCGCTATCGAAGGCGACGGCGCCAACGGTGCCATGCTTGCTTTGCCAGCGTTTCTTTTCACTCTCGACTATGAGCGATTCCGGCACACACTCGGGAAATCCGATTTGTCGGGCGAAAAGCAGCGCGCCTTCGCCTGCGAGCAGAATATACCGGCCGTCTTCCAAAACGCGGCGCGCGAGATTGATTGGGTTCTTGACTCCCGAAACCGCCGCCACTGCGCCGGCGCGAAGCGAGTGACCTTCCATGATTGCCGCATCCATCTCGATTTTACCGAGGCTGTTCAGCGTAGAGCCGGTGCCGGCATTGAAGAGTGGATTGTCTTCGAGACCAACGACAGCGGCTTCCACGGCGTCGAGCCCAGCGCCGCCCTGTTGAAGAATCGCCCAACCGGCAAGCGCCGCTGCCTTGCAGCCTTCGAGTCGGGCGGCAAGACTATCGTCTTTGATCGGCCCGGCGCCGCCGTGCACGATAATCGACGGTGAACAAACGATCGCCATGAACTTCGCCGAATCGAATTATGCCAGTTCTCTCAACACCGCCCGGCAGGGCGCGCCGTCTGAGCCCGCAAGCTTCACCGGCGGGCAAAATAATTCGTAGCGCCCCGGCGGCACGTCGGACAAGTCGATGCCTTCGAGCAAAATCACCCCGTGATCGAGAAACGCGCGGTGAACCGGCACCTGTTCGTTGGCCGCCGCCGCCGACAGATAATCCAATCCGACCAATTTCAAACCGAGATCGACTAGCGCTTTGGCGCCGTCTACGGAAAACGGCGCAAAGCTCGCATCGTAGACGCCAACTTTCAACAAGGTTGAATTCCGCGTCTTGAACAACACGCGCGTTTCACCCTGCAATCCTGCCGCGGCCACATCCGCCGCGGTAATATGCGTCCCCGGCTTCACGGCGCACACGCGCGCCGGCCCGATGAAAGTTTCCAGCGGTAAAAATTCGATGGTGAGACCCTCGGGCACAAAATGAAACGGCGCGTCGACGTGGGTGCCGGCGTGAACGCTCGTGTGAATCGATGATGAATTATTGGTGTCGCCGCGGCTCATGCGCTTACGCTCGATCAGCTCGAGCGGCTGCGCCGTTACCCAACGGATCGACTGCGGTGAAAGGGTGAGAGATATGTCGTAAATCTTCACGGCGTCACCTCCAAACCGATCTTATTCGAGGCCAATCCGCGTGACAAGCAGATTGCAGTAGCCGTCACCAGAGAAAGATTTCTCAGTCGCTACGCTTCTTCGAAATGACAACCCGGCGAGTCGCAAACCAGCTGCCTGTCATTTCAACCGCCCGACTGTGTGAAAACTCCCTCGGAGCCCTTCGACGGCGCTCAGGGCGAACGGATAAGTACTCTATTTCTAATTAGACTACACCGTTCGTGGTGAGCCTAGTCGAACCATGAACGGTGTTTTCACACAGTCTGCCGAAGGGAGAAATCTTTCCCCATTATAGATTAAGCATGCTTCCGTCTTTCAATCATCTTCCCAAATGAATGGCAAAATTTCCCGCGACGACGCTCAAGATGCCGGCGATCACCTTCCCATTGACCGACTCAACGTCGCGCAAAAAGATTGCCGACAGGATCAACGACCAGACCGGATAGCTCGCGGCGATCGGCGCGACGATGACGACGCGGCCCATGCTGATCGCCGTAATAATCAACAGGATGGAGGTGGTTTCACAGACTCCGGTAGCGAGAAACGGTCCGATCGCTTGGCGATTCCACACCAGCCGCTGCGAGCGCGGCGACACGGCAAAATAGATCAAAAACCCGCCGAGCGAGACGGTGCCCATCAGCGCGGAAAAAAACAAAGGCTCGTTCGCCATCGTCAGAACGTAGCGCCGGATCGGGTGATTGATGCCCGTAAGAAATGCCGCGCCGATCGGCAACAACAAGTGCCAGGTGCGAAAGTCCGGAAACTGCCGCTCGGGTTTCCATGAGATCAAAACGATGCCAATCACGACTAACAATGTGCCGAGGATAATTAGCAGTGTCGTTGGCTCGCCGAGAAATGTGATCGCGATGGCCGCGCTGATCAGCGGACTCACGGACTGCAGCGCGCTGCTGCGCGAAGCGCCGATTTTTTCCACTCCCGTGTAGGCAAGCAACCGCACGGCCAACTGGAAGAGGCCGACGAGCGTAAAAAGCAAAACGCCGGCGACCGGCACGGAGTGAATGCCGCCGGTTACGAATATCGCCGACCATAGAAGCAAGTTTTGCATAAGGATCGAAACTAAAGTGACGGTGGTGGGCGTTGAGTAATGCATGCCGGCACGCGCCGAAACTAGGGCGGAAGCGTAGAAAACGGAACAGATGAGCGCGAGAAACTGCGCCGTCGCGTCGGAATTCATAGGCGACAAGTCAACGAGGAAACGCGCGGCGGGGATGGGAAAAATTTAGTGTCTGGAGTATTGCATATTGCGTTGAACCTAGCCGATTGCAAAAAAGCGGATCGGAATGCTTCGACATGCTCAGCATGAACGGGCAAGCTCTAACGATCAATATACCTCCGTTCGTCCTGAGCCCCGTCGAAAGACTCGTAAAGATTTTTCAGTACCTGCTAGATCCGAGACAAAAGCCGCTAGCCAAAGAATGCGCTGGCGCAAAATATTCGCGGATTAGCTCTTTGCCAGCGTTTGGCGGAACTTTTCACGATACTCGATGTTGTAGAGACGCGGAAAGTTTTCCGGATATACCTCACCGGGTTCGACCTTGAGAGTAACAAAAACCGGACCTTCGTCCTTGAGAATCTCAGGCAGTTTTCGTTCCCACTCATCCAGGTCGCCGATCTCGTAGGTTTTTTTATAACCGGCGGTCTTGGCCAACTCGGCGAAGCGAATCTGTCCGGCGCGCGGAGTCGGCACGGAGCCGTTGGTTTCGTAGCAGCCGTTCTCGCATAAGCAGTGCACGTAATTCTTCGGCGCCTGATTGGCGATTGTCACCAAGCTGCCGAGATTCATCAGCAGGCTGCCGTCGCCGTCGAAGACTATGACTTTCTTGTCGGGCCGGCCAAGCGCCAAACCCAACGCATGCGACGATCCCTGTCCCATGGCGCCGACAAAAGTGTAATTCAAATCGTTCGGCTGAATATGCGTGATTTCCTGCGCCGCCGTATAAACCGCGACGACAATCTCGTTTTTGCGCTGGCGCGCGAACGCCTTGAGCATTTCATCTCGTTTCATCATGGTTAGCGCGGCTCCCTTCCGATGAGAATAGCGGTGGGTGAAGAGCTAGCAAAAGCCTTTTCGATGACGGGCGCGATCTGCGCCACGTCGCCATCCCGCTCGATAAGATGGTGCTCTATTCCCATCACGTCGAGTATCGGTTCGATGATCTTCACGCCGTATTTCTTGGATTTAGTCGGCGCGATATCCGGCTCCTTACCCAGTAAGCCGACGACCATACAGACGGGAAAATGGCCTTCCACTGCGACGCCACGAATGGCATTGATCGAATCGAGGAAACCGGTGTATTGCATCATGAACACCGATTTATGCCCGGCGGCATAGAGCCCGCTGCAGATGGATATACCCTCGTCTTCCTTGCACACTTGAACGGCGTGAAAATCCCGGTCGGCAAGAATGCCCTTGAGCAAATAGTGACTGGTCACACGGTCCGGCAGCGCCACGACGAAGCGAATGCCGGCGCGTTTGAATTCTTGCTTGATCTTTTCAGCCGTGAGTGGATAGTCCGCCATGCCACCTCCAATTCAAAATGTAGGGGCAATTCATGAATTGCCCCTACGCGACCTCTTGAACAAAATCCGCCAGCCGCTCGCCGATCATGATCGACGTCAAGTTGGTATTCGCCCGGCTCACCACCGGCATGATCGATGCGTCACCGACCCAGAGATTTTGCATGCCGTGCACGCGCAGTCGCTGATCGACGACCGCCATATTGTCCGACGCCGGACCCATCTTACAGGTGCCGACGCCGTGGTGATAACTGTCATAGGTCTTGCGCGCGAACGCGCCCCAGTCTTCACCCGGACCGGGTTGAATCAACGGACCGTAGAATTCTTTGATCTCCGGCCGATGCACCAGCTCGTCGATGAATTGCATCGCTTCGACCATCGCCTTCAAATCTTCGGGATGTTCGAGCATACACGAATCGATGCCGACTTGCTCGTGCGGATCGGTGCTTTGCAAAAATACCCGGCCGCGATTGCGTTGTTCGAGCAAGTGCGCCGAGATCGGCATCATTCGCTTCAAACCCGTCACTTCCGTCGGCGGGCGCATGTTGATGTGAAAATTTGCCGCCTCGCTGATCGGATTTTTGCGGATGATCAAGCGGAAGCGCGGCACGACCCAGTCTTCTTTCGATTCCTTCGGTCCCTCATAGGTCATAAACACCACCGGATGATCTTGATAGTTCTCGCCGATGCCGTTCAATTCATGAACCGGGGAGATTCCGTGCTTCTTGAGTTCCACCGACGGGCCGATGCCGCTGAGCATGAGAATCTGCGGTGTGCCATAGACGCCGGAGGTGACGAGAATCTGCCCGCCGAGCGCGGTGTGCATTTGTCCGTCTTTCTCGTAGTTCACGCCTTCGGCTTTCTTGCCGGCGAGTTTCAGCGAATGCACCGCCGCTTCGGCGACGATCGTGAGATTCTTACGCCCGCGCGCCAGGCTTAAATAGGCTACGACCATCGACTGGCGCTTGCCGTCTTTAATATTGTACGGCGAGGCGCACACGCCGTAGGGCTCCGGCACGTTGAGATCCGGACATTTGGGCAAACCCATGCCATACGCGGCATTG
>JBEVIO010000150.1:0-4863 GCA_040510635.1 Binatia bacterium
AACATTTTCGCTTCGCGCATTTTCTTGACGTTATTTTCCTGATCCATCGCCGCTAGTCCCTCCTAAGGAAGGACCTAGGAGTGCGTAAGGGGATTAATTTTTAACCAATCAAGAATTCCAAGTACGGATTTAAGCCAATAAAATTGTGCGGAATTATACCTAATTATGACATTTGGTGGTGCTATTAAAGCAAAGTAGTTGCCAAACACTGTAATTCCTTGCTGACATGAATTTGCCGCTCTTATTCGCTATATCGGGAATTTTTTGAAACCTAATTCCGCTCGATGGGCAATCTTCGGCAACAGAATTGGACAAAATAGTTCGCCGACGGCGACTTTGCCTCAGATTGCTTTTATCCAGGTCGCTGATACAAATCGAGCGATGACCGAGGGACAAAAATTTGCTCTAGTTGTCGTACCGGCGCCCCTAAAAGAGCCGCTCGTTTACAGCATTCCCAAAGCCCTCGAAGGGCATCTTAAGCCAGGCACCAGAGTCTTGATCCCGCTGCAAAAGCGAACGGTTACAGGAATTGTGGTCAAAGTTGTGGGGGCCAGCCCGGTGGCCAAGACCAAGTCGATCGTCGCACCGTTGGATGAAGAGCCAATTTTCGATCATCATCTTCTCGAGCTAGCCCGCTGGATTTCCCAGTACTATTTGGTCTCTCTTGGCGAAGTTATCGCCACGATGCTGCCGGCAAAATCGCGGCGCCAAAGCCAAAAAACGATCACCCTGGAGACAACCGAGATGTTGAACGCCGAGGGATTCGGACGCAAAGTGCTCGACGAGTTGCAGCGCCAAAAAGGGAAAATGACCGTTAAGACGCTTGCGGCGAGATTTCCCGGCCGCAGTCTCGATCGCATTCTCACTCGCCTCGAAGCGCTCGGAGCGATCCGAATTGACGAGCATTTAGCCGGACAACGACGTAAAAAAAGCTCGGTTGTTGCCGCGACCGACCTACCGACCAACATTCCAGTTCGATTTGACTTGACCACCGAGCAACACAACGCGCTACGCGCAATCGAAAGTCGAATCAAAATGACCGGCTTCGAAACTTTCTTGCTGCACGGCGTCACTGGCAGCGGCAAAACCGAAGTTTACATCCGCGCGATGGAGCGAGCCAAAGAACTTGGCCGAAAAAGTCTTATTTTGATTCCCGAAATCTCCTTGACACCGCAACTTTTGGATCGACTCCATGCTCGCTTCCCGCAAAAGGTCGGCGTGCTTCACAGCGCTCTCACCGAGGCGGAACGCTGGGCGCAGTGGCAAGAGATTTGTCATGGAAAGGTCGATGTCGTCGTCGGCGCTCGCTCGGCGGTGTTCGCGCCGATTCCCGGTCTCGGTCTCATCATCGTCGATGAGGAACATGATTCGTCGTACAAGCAAGAGGATGGACTCCGTTATAACGGTCGCGACGTGGCCGTGGTTCGCGGCAAGTTTCTCAACTGCCCCGTCATTTTGGGCTCCGCCACGCCCGCCCTTGAAAGTTATGAAAACTGCCAACATGGCCGTTATCAACTTCTTGAGATGACCCGCCGGGTCGAACAGCGTCCTCTGCCGACGATCGAGGCGATTGATTTGCGTAGGCAATTTCGCGTGCAAGAACTCATCACCGCGCCCTTCGCCAATGCGCTCAAGGAAAATCTGCAAGCAGGCCACCAGACGTTGATATTTTTAAATCGCCGTGGCTTTGCTAACTTTCTTCAGTGTACTTCATGCGGCTACGTGTGGCGCTGTCCGTATTGCAGCGTGACGTTGACCTTGCACTTAAGATTGAAAAGAATTTCCTGTCATCACTGTGATTATCGCCGGCCGACGACCGACATTTGCCCGCAGTGCCATAATCCTACTCTTACTGGGATTGGCAGCGGCACCGAGCGGATCGAACAGGCGCTCAAGGGTTTTGTGCCGCAAGCGCGCGTGGCGCGGATGGACCGAGACACGACCACGCGGCGCGGCTCTCATGCACAGTTAATCCGCCGATGGGAAAGAGGCGAGATCGATATTTTGGTTGGCACTCAGATGATTACCAAGGGCCACGACGTCTCCGGCGTGACCCTGGTCGGCGCTTTACTCGCCGATCTGTCGCTCAATTTGCCGGATTTCCGCGCTGCCGAGCGAACCTTTCAGTTGTTAAGCCAAGTGGGCGGAAGGTCGGGGCGCGGCGCTAATCCCGGTCGAGTTATTGTCCAGACTTACGCGCCCGATCATTACGCGATTCAACATCTCCTGCGCCACGATTATAAAAAATTTTTCGCCGCCGAGAGTGAATTTCGCCGGGCGCTCAACTATCCACCCTTTAGCCGGCTGGTGAATTTGCGGATCGATGGGCCCAAGCTGTCGGAGGTGGAGAAAAAATCGCAAGAGTTGGCGCAGCAGTTAAGGGAATTGAAGACGCTCAAGCCGGAGGTTTTCGCGCAAATCGAAGTCCTGGGGCCCGCCGCCGCGCCGATCGAAAAGCTTAGAAATCGTTATCGTTGGCAGCTTCTCCTCAGAGGCAAACAGAGCTCGACTTTGTTGGAGCTAGCCAGGCAGGCAAGACAATTCTTGCCCGCGGCGCGCGCCGTGCGTCTCCACATTGATGTCGATCCCTACAGTATGTTATGAATTTTTTCTGAGTATGGCGATTTTGGAAATCCTAAAATATCCTGAGATGACACTGCAAAAAGTCTCGGCGCCCGTAAAAAACATCACCGCCCAAACGGTGCAACTGATCGATGACATGCTCGATACTATGTATGCGGCGCCTGGGGTCGGGCTCGCTGCGCCGCAGGTCGGCGCGTTGGAACGAATTATCGTCATGGACGTCGATCACGAAAATCCGCACAAACAGATCTATAAGCTGATCAATCCGGTGATCACTCGGGCGGAAGGGGAAATTGTCTGGGAAGAAGGCTGTTTGAGCGTCGTCGATTTCACCGCCGAAGTTAAACGCGCGGCACAGGTCGAAGTAGTTGCCCTGGATGAAAACGAAAAGGAGTTCAAGATTGAGGCCGAAGGGCTGCTCGCTGTCGCCTTGCAACATGAAATCGATCATCTGGACGGCAAACTTTTCATCGATCGAATCAGTCGGCTGAAACGCGATCTCTACAGTCGGAGGCGCAAGAAAATGCTGAGAACCGGCGTTGAACCACCCAAAGAAGGTGCGCGCGTCATGATTTAAGAGTGCCCATGCTCCCAACACAGCATTTCCGAATCGTGTAATCGCAACGAATTTTCAATGTCCACGAATTGGCCGATCGTATTCATGGGAACGCCCCAGATCGCCGCCGATACGCTGGAGCGGCTTTGCGCCGGCCCCGACACGGTCGTCGGCGTGGTTACACAGCCCGATCGTCCGTCCGGTCGTGGTCAAAAGACGGCACCGCCACCTGTGCACAGATTTGCTGAAGCACGCGGCATCCCCGTCGTCGCGCCGGAAAAAATCAGAACACCGGAGTTTCTCGATGTGCTGCGTGCTTGGCAGCCAATGATCATCGTCGTCGTCGCTTATGGCAGAATTCTGCCCAAGACAATTCTTGAATTGGCGCCGCACGGGTGTCTCAACGTGCATTATTCGCTTTTACCTAAATATCGCGGCGCCGCGCCGGCGGCCTGGACAATCATTAACGGTGAACTCCAGGGCGGCGTGACGACGATGCGCTTGGTGGAGAAAATGGACGCTGGCGCCATCTATTTGCAAGACGCGATTCTTCTGGCTTGTGACGAAACCACCGGCTCGCTGCAAAAAAAACTCACACCCATCGGCGCTCGTTTGCTCTTGGAAACCATTCGCGGACTCAAGCAAGGAACGCTAAGGCCTCAGGAACAGGAGGAAGCGCAGGCGACTTTGGCGCCGATCTTAAAAAAAGAAGATGGGCTGATCGATTGGCGCCGGTCCGCGGTCGAGATCGAAAGGCGGGTGCGCGGTTTCGTTCCTTGGCCCGGCAGCTACACTTACCTAGCCGGCAAATTGCTCAAAGTACACCGCGCCAAGATCGCATCCAGTGAATTTGCCGGAAGTCCAGGCGAAATCGTGCGTGCGCACGCCGATGCTTTCTGGGTGAGGACCTCTTCGGGGGTCATCGCCTTGGAAGAAGTACAGCTAGAAAACAAAAAACGACTTCCCGCCGCTGAATTCATCAAAGGCGCGAGGATCAAAGCCGGTGACCGCCTCGGTTGAAATGGCAAAAGCGAGCGTTCGTCGCCTCGCCTGTGAGATCCTGCTCAAAGTCGACACCAAAAAATCCTATGCCGATATTCTGCTCGATCACGCGCTAAAAGCTGAGTCCTTGACCGAGCGCGATCGATCGCTCCTCACGGAACTGGTTTACGGCACGCTTCGTTGGCGCGGCAAAATCGACGCGCAGTTAAGTCATCACTTACGCCGCCCGTTAGAGCAAACCGACGGCGGGCTCAGAAATTTACTACGCCTCACTTGCTATCAACTGGCTTTCCTCGACAGAATTCCCGATTACGCCGCGGTGAATGAAGCAGTGGCGTTGGCCAAGACGCGCGGCGGCGCCAAGGCTGCAGGCTTTGTCAACGCCGTTCTGCGCAGTTTTCTTAGACAAGCAAACCGCAATATCGCGCCAAACTCGGAAGATTTATCCCTTGAAGCGCGCGCTATCGAGTATTCTCATCCGCAGTGGCTCGTTCAACGCTGGAGCGAAGAATTTGGCGTTGAATCGGCCCAAAAATTAATGCGGGCGAATAACGAACGATCGCCGCTCGTGCTGCGCGTGAATTCGCTCCAATGCGTCAGAGAAAAACTGTTGCAACGCTTCGCGGCAGCGGGCATCGACGCAACTGCCGGCAACCGCTCGCCTCAAGCAATTGCGGTGCAGTCGGCAGGCGCGGTGGGAAATCTGCCAGGTTATTCCGCCG
>JBEVIO010000151.1:0-5314 GCA_040510635.1 Binatia bacterium
GGCTTTTTCCGCTTGCAGATCGGCGACGATCACTCGTGCCCCTTCTTGTCCCATGCCGAGCGCAATGGCGCGGCCGATGCCTTGAGCTCCGCCGGTGATCAGCGCCACTTTGTCTTGCAGTCGCATCGATTGAATCCGATCTCGAATAGTTTTTTGCAATGAATCAGCGCTAGACAATATGCTTGCCGCGATGCGCCACCAATTCTTTTTCCCGTTAGACCAATCCGCCGTTGCAATGAAATAATTGCCCGGTAATCGCCGCACTCTCGGGCGTCGTCAGGAAATAATACAACTCGGCGAGATCTTCAGGTCGGCCCGTGCGTCCGAGCGGGATCGATGAATACCAGCGTTGCTGGCGCGCTTCCGGAGTTTCTTTTTCCATGACCCGCGGCGTATCGGTCGGGCCAGGCGCGACGGTGTTGGCGCGAATCCCATCGGCCGCAAGCTCTAACGCCAAGCTCTTGGTGAACGCAATGATGCCAGCCTTGGCCGCGGAGTAGGGTGCGCGCAACGCGGAGCCGGTGACGCCGTAGTTCGACGCGGTATTGAGAATCCGTCCGTTTTTTTGTTTCTGCATGATCGGCGCTACCTCGCGACACATCAAGAAAGTGCCTTTCAAATTGGTGTCGATGACTACCTTCCATTCCGCCCAAGTGAAGTCCTCGATGCGCTTGGTGTAGAAACTGCCGCCGGCGATGTTCGCGAGCACGTCGATGCGGCCGAAGCGTTGCGCCGCCTCGCCCACCGCCGCCTTGACTTCGCGCGCTATCGTCACGTCGAGCGAAAGGGCAGCGGCCGTACCGCCGGCTTCTTCGACCTCGGCGCGCACTTGCTCCGCCGCGGCGTACTCGTAATCCGCCACGACGACGATCATTCCGCCCACCGCCATGCGCTGCGCTACCGCCCGGCCGATGCCGTATCCGCCACCGGTGATCAATGCCACTGGATTCAAAGCAGGACCTCCCTTGGCGGAGACAAATAAATTTCATCGATTTCCTTTTGATAGCGCTGCGCGACAATTTTGCGATCGACTTTTATTTTCTGAAAAATATTGACGCTGCGCACTTCTGAGGGAAAATCGTCCTTCATGACGACAAACTTGTGAACTTTCTCGTAGTGCTCCAGCCGCGCATTGAACTGCTCGATCCGACTTTGCAGCGCGGCTCGGATATCAACGTCGGTCAGAGCGGATTCCCCGAGTCCGAGAGACTCGGCGATGCGCCCGCGTTCGGGCACGAGGAGCGCGGCGATAAAGGGCCGATGGTCGCCAAGCAAGACCGCTTGGCGAATGAACGGCTCGTTTTCCAACTGCAGCTCGATGAACGCCGGGTAAATGTTCGATCCGTCCGCGCAATAAAAAATGTCCTTTTTTCGGCCTATGATTCTGAGCGAGCCGTCGGGCTCCAGGGCGCCCAAGTCACCCGTGTGGTACCAGCCCTCCGAGTCGAAAACTTCCCGCGTCGCCTCGGGATTCTCAAAATAACCGGGCGAAACCGTGGGGCCGCGGACGAGGATTTCAGTGTCCGCGGCGATGCGTACTTCGACGTTGGGAAAAGGCTTGCCTAAATTACCCGGCCGGTTCTCGCCGACGCCGCAAAGCGTCACACCGCCGCACTCGGTCGAGCCGTAGGCGCCAATCAGCGGGATGCCAATCAATTCGAAAAAGCGCATGATCCGCGGCGGCATCGCCGCGCCGCTGTATGAGATATACTTGATGCGCCCGCCGAGCGCTTGGCGCGCATTCTTTTTCAGGTCGCTCACGAGAGCATCGAACTTTTCGCCCTCGGCGGCGCTGAGCCCGTCGGCGCTATTTTTTCGATCGAGAATCTCGATCATTTCCCAGCGCTGGCGGTTGTCTTCCCGATCGAGCAGGCCGTTCCAGATCCGTTGCATCACCCGCGGCACCATCGCCATCGCGGTGCCCGCCAGAGATTCGACCACTTTCAAGTCGAGATCCATCTCCGTCGCTTTGATGATTGCCGTAGTCCGGCCCGTCACGGCGCTCTTGAGAAAACCGAAGCGCCCGAGCAGATGGTTGAGACTGAGCACGATCACGAACAAATCGTCGGGCCGACTCACGATGATCTCGCCGCCGTTGGTGATGTTTGAGAGCAAGTTATCCTGCGTGCGCATGACGCCTTTGGGTTCGCCGGTCGATCCCGAGGTGTACATGATTGTCGCCAGATCATGCGCGTGCACTGATTCGAGAATACTCGTCAAGCGCTCGGCGTTGCCGCGCCGGCCTTTTTCAACCAGCTCAGCGAAGTCAATCGTATGCGGCAGATGGACACCGGTTTCTTCCATGACGAAGATATGCGCCAGGTCGGGGAGTTGCCCTCGCAGGTTGAGCAGGCGGCCGACGCCGATCGCGTCTTCAACAAACGCCGCCCGGCATTTCGCGTGGGCGAGCACTTTCAGGAGCAAGCTGTCGGACAATGCCGGCGCAATAACCACGTTCGGGAACCCGCCGGCCAAGGTCGCTAAATCGGCACACGCCCGCTGAAGACTGTTTTCGCCGATAATGGCAATGGACTCGCCCGTTACCAGACCGAGACCGTACAGCGCTAGGAGAATGCTTCGCACCTGAGCGCCGAAGTCACGCCAGGAAACTTCCTCCCAGCCACTGCCATTTTGAAGTTTGATGAACGTCTGGACGCCGAGCTCTGCGACCCGCCGAAAAAAAATCTCGCCGATATGGCGTCCGTTCGATGAGGAGAGAAACTGGACGGTTGGCGCGCTCATGATAGCTCGAAGTATGCGGGCTCGTGCTTCGACCGCGCCGGATCTTCGCTGCGTTTAAGTCCGGCTATTTCACCGCGGTTGGCATAGGCATAGAGAATCGCCTCGGCGACATCGTCCAAATGCGCTTGCAAATACTTGCGCGCCGGGATCGCCAGGCGGAGAAGCTCGACGCCGCGCGCAGCTTGGCCCGGCGCCGGCGGCGGCCCCTTGGTCAACCGAATGCCGGACACGTGGTAAATAAATGCCGCCAAGGCCTCGGCGGGAAACTGCACTGCGCCCAGATGCGGCAGAAATGCTTTGACATCGACGAAGACCGCATGACCGGCGGCGGGTTTGATCAAGGGCACGCCGCCGTTCAAACGGCGCCAGAGATAATTCACCTGTCCGACTCGGTCGGCCACGTATGCGTCCGCGGCAAAAATATCTCGCAGCGCCGTCGCCAAAAGCTCCATCGCGCTGCCGGGCAATTGCACGCCGTCGATAAACGCCTGCATGGCGGCTTTTTGATAAGCGCCTCGGTCGCGCGTCAAGATCAAGCCGCCGGATGAAACCAAAAAATCCTTGAGCGCGCTCAGGGTGCAGCCGTCTGCCAGCGCGCAAGTTTCTTGCACGATGGAGCGCAGCGTGTGGTTCTGATAGCCGGGCTCGCGCTCCTTGATCAGGAAACTATTTTCCAGGATGCGGCAAGCGTCGAGAAAAAGCGGAATCTTATGCGCCGTGGCGAGCGCACGGATATCTCGCAAGTTGGCCAGAGATACCGGATGGCCGCCACAGGCATTGACGCTGAGCTCGACGTAAATACAACTCACCTTATCGGCGCCCTGCTCGTGAATCAGCGCCGCCAGCTTATCGATATCGAGATTGCCCTTGAACGGCTCCCCCGATGTCAGATCGTAAGCGGCTTCGCCGATCACGTCGATCACTTTGGCGCCGTTCATCTCGAGGTGCACGCGCGTCGAGGGAAAAAGCATGTTGCCGGCGACCACGGTATTGGGTTTTACGTGAAGCTTGCTCCAGATTCGTTCGGCCGACCGGCCTTGAGTTGTGGCGACGACGTGGGAAAAGCCAAAAAGATTTTGAATTTGCTCCGCCAGGAGCGCGTAGGATCGGCTTGCTTCAGCTGCCAGCCCCATGCCCGGCTCGATGAATTTAGCTCCGGCCAAAGCGGCTAGTTGATCGGTGCTCAGCGCGCTGACGCCGCTGTCCGTGCACAAATCGATGTAAATCCAATCCTGCGGAATAAGTTCGGTATTGAAACGAGCCGCGCGCAGCGCCTCGAAGCGCTCACTCAGCGTCGTTTGGCGCAGTGGCCGCACGACGGCAATCTCGTACGGCACGGAAAAAATTACTCCTTGCGAGGTCTTGTTCATTCCGATCAGACCGGTCTACATGAAACGAACGTTGGATAGCACGAAATCAACGAATTGAACAATCCCTTCCGCTCACGAATTGCCTTGCGCCCCGGGCGGCGGACGCTGTTGGCGCTGGCGCGCCGTGAGCATGGACCAGGCGCGATGCACCATTTTGCGCTCCGTGGCAAACTTGAGCTGCTTGATCGCTTGTTCGATCGGAAACCAGCGCGCGTCGTCCGCCTCGTGGTCGTGGTCGCGCACATCGCCGCGGATATAGCGCAATAAGTAAAAGTGAACCCGCTTGTAGATGCGCACCGGCTCGTGCTCTTTGTTTTTATCGCGATAGGAGTAACCAATATCACCGAGCTTGCGAATGAGTTTTCCTTCCAGGCCGGTTTCCTCGCGTACCTCACGCAGCGCGGCTTCTTCGACCCGCTCACCTTCTTCGACATGTCCTTTGGGCAGGCCCCAGCGATTGTGCACGTGAATCAGGGCGACTTCAGTATCGTCGCCGTTTCTCCGATAGATGACGCCGCCCGCGGAGAATTCCCGGATGGTCCTAGTGTTGTCTTCTCTTGGCGGCGCGTTCACCGCGAGCTGTTCCTGAAGCCAGCCGAGATAGCCGGTGCTGCCGGCAACGAGCGGCACAGCGATGATCTCTGGAACCGAATAGCTATGCAGCTCGCGCACTCTCTTTTCCAGCGCCGGAAATAGTTCCTTACGGGTCTTGATGATAAGCAGTTCTTCTTCGTTTTGCTCAACCTGTCCTTGCCAGCGATACACCGACTGAATAGATTGGATGCGATTGACACAGGCCGCAAGTTTTTCGCCCACCAGTGCCTGCGCCAGGTGGTCGGCTTCCTGCGCGGACCCTGCGGTAACATAAACAACGATAAATTCTAGCATTGTAAATAATCTTACAACTCGCTTTTATAGACAGTCAATCAATGCGGGATTCAACTGAAGGCAAAAGACGCAAGCCCATGACAAAGCCGCAAGCAATTCTTGCCTGCCTGTCTTTCTCTGACGCCTCGCGCCTCATGTCTCTCGTCTTTTTTCGGTCGCTCATTTCATGAAACCCAAAGACGAAATTAGGAGCTACGTCTGGGAACTGTTGCAAAAACGTAAAGCCGCGCGCTTCCCCGGCGCCAAGGGACGCATCCCTAATTTTATCGGCGCCGAAGCTTGCGCCAAACAATTAGGCGACATTCCCTACTGGA
>JBEVIO010000152.1:0-4765 GCA_040510635.1 Binatia bacterium
ATTCTCTATGAGAGTCCCAAGGATGTCGGCGCCGACCGCATTGTCAACGGCATTGCCGCCTACGAAAAATATCACGACTCCTGTATCATCGTTGATTTTGGCACGGCGACGACGATCGATTTGATTTCCAAGAAAGGCGAATACATCGGCGGCGCCATCGCGCCCGGGCTGTCGATATCGCTGGAAGCGTTGGTTCAGCGCGCCTCGAAGTTGCCGCGCATCGAGGTTATCAAACCCAAAGAGATCGTTGGCCGAAATACCATCCATTCGATCCAAGCCGGAATTTTTTACGGCTATGTCGGTTTGGTGGACGGCATCGTGCGGCGCATTCAAGATCAACACGACGCCCGTTCTAAAGTTGTCGCCACCGGCGGCTTGGCGCCCCTGGTGGCGTCGGAATGTTCGAGCATCGATGAGGTGGATGAATTTTTGACGTTGGACGGTTTGCGCATCATCCACGAGAGGAATTCGCTTCAAGAAGTGAAAGTGAGAGCTCAAACCTAGCAGAATTCGAAGGGAGGAACCCACTGTCATGGCTGCAACGGAGCTAGACAAACTTCGTAATGTCGGCATTCTCGGCCAAGGAGGTTCCGGGAAAACCTCTTTGGGAGAGGCGATGTTGTTTGCGGCGGGGGCGACCCAGCGGTTGGGAAAAGTTCAAGACGGCACGTCGGTGTTGGACCATGAGCCTGAAGAGATCAAGCACCATGTGTCGATCTCGACGGCGTTTCATTCCTTGCCTTGGAAAAAATACGCCATAACTTTGATCGATACACCGGGCTACGCCGCGTTTCTCGCCGACTCGATCACCTCCATGCGCGCGTTCGGTGGCGCGGTGTTTGCTCTCAATCCTGCCGTTGGGCTGCGCGTCGAGTCCGAGCAATTGTGGGCGAGAGCCAATGAAGACCGCGTGAGCCGCCTGCTTTTCGTGACTAAGATGGATCATGAGCAAGGCGAAGTCGAACAACGGATCGCGCCGATTTTAGAAACCTTGGAAGCCAAAGGCGTCTATCTGCAAATGCCGATCGGCGCGGAAACGAATTTCAAAGGCGTCGTCGATCTAATAGGGATGAAGGCGTATCTGTACGAAGGAGACGCGGGTAAGTTTGCCGAAGCGGAGGTTCCCGCGGATCTGAAGAGCATTGCCGACGAGTGGCGGCAAAAAATGATCGAAGACGTTTGCGAAACGGATGATCAACTGCTGGAAAAATTTCTTGACGGCAAGGAACCGAGCACGGAAGAATTAAAAAAAGCGATCCACGAGGGCACAAGGGAACGAAAAATTTTTCCGATTCTCTTCGGCGCGCCGTTACGCCAAATCGGCATCGCGCAATTGCTCGATGCCGTCATCGACTATCTACCATCGCCGCTCGATGAGGGGGAAGCGGAGGGGGTCAACCCTGCCAATGGCGAAACGATCAAGCGCGCCGCCGATCCCAACGCTCCGTTTTCGGCCTATGTGTTCAAAACCGTGATCGATCCGTTCGCCGGCAAGCTTTCGATCATGCGGGTCATGTCGGGAAAAATCGCTCCGGACGTGACTTGCTACGTGCCGAGCCGGCAGGTGAAGGAAAAAATGGGTCACTTGTTTCGCCTCGAGGGCAAGAAGCAAGAAGCCGTGAAAGAAGCCGTGGCCGGTGAAATCGTCGCAGCGGCGAAATTCAAAGACATCGCCACCGGCGATACGTTGTGTGACGAAAAGGCGCCGGTCCGCTATGACGGCGCGGCGCATTTCTCGCCGAACATTTCTTTCGCTCTGGAGCCGAAAAGCAAAGCCGATGAAGACAAGTTGCCGCAAGGCTTGCATCGCATGATGGAAGAAGACCAGACTATCGCGATGCATCGCGACGAAGAAACGCGCGACTTTATTCTTTCCGGCATGGGGCAGCAGCACATCGAGATCATTGTCGAAAAATTGAAACGCAAGTACGGCGCGGAAGTCATTCTCAAAGCCCCCAAAGTACCGTACAAGGAGACTATTCGCGGCAGCGCCAGTGCGCAGGGGCGGTTGAAGAAACAGACCGGCGGGCGCGGCCAGTTCGGCGACACTTGGCTCAAGGTTGAGCCGTTGCCGGCGGGCAAGGGATTCGAATTCGTCGATCAAATCGTCGGCGGCGCGATCCCGCGCAATTATAGTCCCGCCGTCGAGAAAGGCGTGAGAGAGGCGATGGCAGCCGGCTATCTGGCCGGTTATCAGATGGTCGACGTGCGCGTGACCTTGTACGACGGGTCGTACCATGACGTCGATTCTTCGGACATGGCGTTCAAGATCGCCGCATCGATGGGATTTAAAAATGCTGTGGAAAAAGCCAAACCGGTGCTTTTGGAGCCGGTGATGAATATGGAAATCTCGGTGCCCGACGAGTGCATGGGCGACGTGATCGGCGATCTGAACAGCCGGCGTGGCAAGGTGCTCGGTATGGACACCAAAGGCCACACCCAAGTGATTAAATCGCGGGTGCCGATGGCCGAAGTTTTAAAATATGCGCCTGACCTGCGTTCCATTACCAGCGGGCGTGGCGAGTTTCACATAGAGTTTGCCCATTACGAAGAGCTGCCTGCGCACTTGGCGGAAAAAGTAATCAAAGAAGCCAAGGCGAGTAAGGCGGGGGAGCATAACGGGGAACACAAAGGTTAAGCGAGCTGTATGGCGCAGTCCTTCGACCAATTCAACGCTTCCTTGCTTTATTGCAGTAAATGCGGCCGGGCGATGCCGGTGCGCGAAAAATTGTTGTTGGTGCTGCCAGATGGCGAACTTTATGACTATACTTGCCAAGGCTGCAACAGCTCCGTCGGATCCAAGACTGAAAAAGCCGGGCTCGATCCAGCAGCGAGAAATCCACGATCGAGATCGGGAGGGTTCTAGCGATGATGGTGATCGATTCGGACGCGCATGTCCTAGAGACGAATCATACGTGGGATTACCTGCGGGAGTCGGAGCGCGATATGCGGCCGCGCATCGTGCCGACGCCGAACGACTTGTTATCAGGCGGGGAATCATGGTTGGTCGACGGCACTTACATCGGCAAGGCGCGCAACGTCGGCCACGATACCTCTAGAGAAGCGCGCGAGATGGAAGACATCAAAGCCCGTCTCAAACATATGGACGAGCTCGACATCGACGTCCAAGTGCTATATCCGACGATTTTCCTGCGTCCGTTCACGCGCCGTCCGGAAGTCGAGCTGGCCGTGACGAGGAGCTATAACCGTTGGTTGATCGATATATGGAAAACGGCGCCGGAGCGCTTGCGCTGGGTGGCGGTGTTGCCGCTCTTGTCCATGGACAAAGCGATCGAAGAAGCGCGCTTTGCCAAAGAGAACGGCGCCTGCGGCATCTTCATGCGCGGTTTGGAAGGCGACAAGCACATCAGCGACCCGCATTTTTTTCCGATCTATGAAGAAGCCGGCAGACTGGATATGCCGATCTGCGTGCATTCCGCCACCGGCAGCTTCGCGGTGCATGATTACTTTCTTAGCGAGTGCGGCTTTAACAAATTCAAGCTCGCCGTGGTCGGCTCCTTTCACTCGTTGATCTTCAATAAAATCCCGGACAAATTCCCCAACACCAAATGGGCCTTCATCGAAGTGAGCTCTCAATGGGTGCCCTACGCGATTCACGACTACGCGCGGCGGTTCGAGCGCAGCGGAGTTAGCGTCGACAAGAGTCAGGTGCTGCGCAAGAGCAAGATCTGGGTCACCTGCCAGACCGATGACGATCTGCCCTACGTGCTCAAATATTCCGGCGACGACAGGCTCGTGATCGGCACCGATTACGGCCACAACGATACTTCGTCCGAAATCTTGGCGCTGCGCAAATTGAAGGAAGACGGCACGGTGCCGACTTCCGTCGTCAACAAAATTCTCGATGACAATGCGCGCGCCTTATATGGCCTGTGAGATCTATTACTTGTGACCGGACATGATTATTGATTTTCAAGCACACATCTTCCCCGAAACCTACATCACTGAAATGAATCGTCTCGACGGCGCCGTCATACTCGAGGAGCCTGATCCGTATAGCGGCATGAGGTACTTCTACGATAAGAAACTCGGGTGCCGCATCAATACCGCGACGTTCCAAGGACAAGACATCGAAAAACGTTTAAAGCACATGGATCAATTGGGCGTCGATATCCACGTGCTGACGATTCCCGCGCCCGGCGCGGATCGCTTCGAGGGCGCGGACGCGACAAAGATCGCGCGCATCGCGAATGACGCGATCGCGGCGATCGCGCGCGAGCATCCCAAACGGTTCATCGGGTTCTTCACTCTGCCGACCTGCGACATTAAAGCGGCGCTCGACGAGCTCGAGCGCTCGGTCAATGATCTCGGCCTGCGCGGCTTCGGCTGCTTCGTAAATCTCAACGGTCAGGCGTTGGATCGCGAAGAGCTCTTTCCGATTTACGAGCGGCTGGTGCAATACAAGCTGCCCGTTTACCTCCATCCGACCGCGCCGCTGGCGACGGAGGCAACCGGTATCGATATTATGCCAACGCTGATTTTCGGTTGGGCCTTCGACAGCACCGTGGCGATGACCCGATTGGTCTATGGTCGGGTTTTGGAGCGCTTTCCGGAAATCAATTGGGTGGTCGCCGATGTTGGTGGTGTGTTGGCGTTTTTCGCCCAGCGCGCGATCAATATTTATTCCGGCCGCACCGATGAGATCCGCCACAAATATGGGCTTAAAGAAAATCCGCTGGATTCATTTCGGCGCTTTTATGTGGACTCAGCCGATCATCCGGCTTCGACCCTGCGTTGCGTGAAA
>JBEVIO010000153.1:0-5595 GCA_040510635.1 Binatia bacterium
AATCTCGGCAGCATCGTCGGCAAGCGCACGCGCATCATGGCGCTGCCGCTGCGTATCAAGGGCAGCGACGCCGGCCACGCGCGCATCATCGCGGAGATCTTGAACTGATCCTATGGCGCTCACCAAACCGATCAAAGGAATCATCGGCGCTTGTTTGACTCCGTTCGACGACAGCGATCGGGTTAACTATAAAGCATTGGAGAAAGAAATCGATTTCATCGTCGCCGATTGCGACGCGATTACGATCGCCGCGGTCGAAGCCGCCGAGTACACCATGCTCACGCGCGACGAGCGCAAAGAAGTTTTAAAAGTCGCGACTGAAATGGTGAACAAACGCGTGCCGGTGATCCTCGGTTGCTCGAGCCCGTCGCCGAAAGAGGTTTTGGATTTGGCGGAGTATTCGGCAAAAGTCGGCGGCGATCTAGTGCAAGTGTTGATGCCGTTGCGGCCGTGGGGTGGACAGCCGACGATCGCCGAATTGATGGAATTTTACACCCAGGTTGCTTCAGCGAGTCCGCTGCCGGTGACCTGCTATCACAATCCCGGGCCCGGTGCCGATCCGCCCCAGGACGCGTTCGTAAAAATTAGCGAGATCGACAACATTCGCTACTTTAAGGAAAGCTCGAGAGATATAACGAAAATATCCCGATTAATAGAACAAATCGACCTTGCAGGGCGCGGCCATTATTTCACCACGATGCAGCCCCTCTTGGTTACCTTGATGCTCGGCGGCTCGGGCGCGACGATGCCGCCACCGGGAACGCGCATCGGCTCACAGATCGTCAAGGCGTTCAGAGCAGGGGATTTGGAGCGAGCTCGTTTTTGGGCGCGTTGTTACGCGCTGTTTCCCGGCAAGTGGGCTGCGTATGGCTTGCCGCCGGTGATGAAGTCGGCAATGAAGCATTTCGGCATCGATATCGGCAACCCTTGCCGGCCCTACGCTCCCGTGAGCCCGCGCGATCACGCGCAGATCGGCCAATTTTTGCGGCAAGTCGGCTTGATCGGCGAAGCGGGGCCGACGCCTCAAGCTTTGCTCGATGCTCAAGACACACTCCGGCAGGAAGACACATTCCTGCGTTAGCGAATCAGATTCGGAGAGTTGCAGAATTAGCAGGGCGCCAACGGCGCGCTGACAACGCAGCGATTTATGGAATGGATCAAATATCTGTCAGATAAACTGGTCATCTGGTTATTGCGAGCCTCTTCGCGATTCGGCAAAGAGCTGACCCCTGATGGCAAGCGAGAGCAGGAGCTTTGGCGCGAGCAACGGCTTCGGAACCTCCGCGGCCTCAGCCTGCGCTCACGACAGCGCTTCGAACGGAAAGATCAAAACCCGTAAAATCTCGCCTCACTTAAACGTTCATGCAATTCCCAACCAGGCGGAAAAAAATCGTCATCCTTGGCGGTGGCTGCGGTGGCGTCGTAGCGGCAACTCACCTGGGGCGCAAGCTCGGCGCCGACCACGACGTGATCCTCGTCGATCGCCGCGCCGAGCATATTTTCATGCCCGCGTTTTTGTTTATCATGCTCGGTGAACGCCAGCCGCGCGACATCAGCCGGAGCTTAAGACTTCTCGAAAAGCGCAATGTCAGAATTATTCAGTCGGAAATCCTCGGCATCGATCCAGTCCGCAAAGTAGTTTCACTGGAGCGGGAGACTATCAACTACGACTACTTGATCGTCTCGCTCGGCTTGCAAACGCGGCCCGATTTAGTCCCGGGCTTCGCCGAGTCGTCGCAACATCCCTGGGAAATGGAATCCGCCGTGCGCTTGCGCGACACGCTGACGGATTTTCGCGGCGGCAGAGTCGTTGTCGGTGTGCCGCTCGGGCCATACCGCTGTCCGCCGGCGCCGTATGAAGCTCAATGGATGCTCGACGGTTATTTCCGCCAAAAAGGCATTCGCGAGCGGGTCACGATTGAATATTTCACACGCGAGGCCGAGCCCACTGGCGAGGCGCACGACCCAACGGTATGGATGGACGCCGAGAGCAAACGGCGCGGCATCAAGCAGAACTATGAGTTTGTTGTGCGCTCCATCGATCCGGAGCGAAAAGTCGTGCAGGGGCTCTACAATTACAAAATCCCTTACGACTTATTGGTGATGGTGCCGCCGCACCGTCCGGCTCAAGTGCTGCTCGACAGCGGCCTCGCCGACACCGAAACCGGCATCCGGGTCGACTACGACACTTTGGAAACAAAGTGGGAGAACGTCTACGCGATCGGTGACTGCGCCGATATGCCCGCGTCCAAGGCCGGCGGTGTAGCGCACCAGGAAGCCGACGTGCTGGCGCATAATCTTGCCGTTGAGATCACCGGCAAAGGCAGACCGGTCGATCTCTGGCTGCATACGATATGACTGCTCGCATTCGGCGCTGGACGCGCTGCCGCAAATCGAACGACTTATCCGACCGGCTGGCCGCCGTTCGGCGCCACCGAGCCACGAACCTGGGGTCCATCAAGAATGATCTATTGGGCCAAGGTCGGCTTTGAGAAGTGGTGGCTCTGGCGCTATTTCTAATCCCTATTCAATTTTCTGCGGAAAAATAGATTTGCTGCAATGGTTTTTTACTCTGGCGACCCGGAGAGGGGCGAGAAGGGGCTGGGCAAATGTTTAACGGGGAGAATTGACAAAGTTTACATAATATATCTTATCAGACGTTATTTATTACCCGTAAGATCTCTGACCGCGGAGCTGCTCGATTTCGCCTCTAAGTCGGTTACTTTGAGTGCCATAGGCGAACCCGGGTTATCCTTCAGGTAATCCTTATAAGCTTGAACCGCTGTCTTGATGTCGCCGATCTGTTCGGCGCAGCGCGCTTTGCCAAGCGTCGCGCGAGATTGCAAGGCACCGGTGATTTTTTCCGCTTCCGCGAAATGTTCAACCGCAACTTTGCACTGCTTCATTTGTTCTTCGGTCTCCGCCCGCGTGACCAGCGCTATTTGACGATAAAGGCTGTCCGGCTTGGTAGCGACCACGGAGCGCTCCGCGGCGCTCAGCGCTTTTTCCAACTGATGCTTCGCTAGATAGCTGTTGGCCAGGTAAATGTGCGCGAGCACTGAATAGCGCGACCAGCGAAAAGCTTGAATCTTTTCGAACGCGGGTATGGCTTCGTTGTATTTCTGATTTTGGAAGAGCGAGAGGGCTTTGGTAAACTCTTGGGAAGCGGCGACGTTCTGGTTTTCTTTGAATAGCTGCCAGCTCCAGATCGCCGCCAACAACATAACGACGGCAGCAAGCGCGGAAAACACCAGAGGTTTATGCTCGTTGAAATAGTCAACCGCGCGCTCCAAACCGATCTGAAACCAATCCGGTTCACGCAGTTGCTTTCGTGTGAGGCGCTTACTGGCGGTTGCCATGATTTGACTAGACTGGAGGGTTCAAAATGCGATTCAGCTTCTCGACAGCAGTGGCGACCAAGAAGCAGCCCAGCGGCAAAATGGCTTACTGTTTGTACTTGAAATCGTCCGGTCCCATTTTTTCTAGGATTTCGGCCCACTTTTCTTTGGAGACATTGGAGACGTTTTCCACCGGACGTTCGGCATCCTCGTTCTGCTGCAGCATGCTCGAAGCCTCGAGCACGGCTTTGGCAACGTAGATCGGACTTTTGGTGCGCAACGCCAGGGCGATCGCATCGCTCGGCCGCGAGTCTATTATCACCTGGCGTCCCGCCAACTTTAGATTGACGGAAGCGTAATAAGTATTTTCCTTGAGCTCGGTAATTTCCACCGATTCAACCGAGCAGCCGACTTCACCAAGGATCGTTTTCAGCAAATCGTGGGTCATCGGCCGCGCCATCTTGATTCCTTCGATTTCCGTAGCCATGGCCGTGGCTTCCAAGAGACCGATCCAGATCGGCAAATTAAGCTTATTTTCGGTGTCCTTGAGAATGACAATGGGGGTCTTCGTAACCGGGTCCAACGTCAAACCGCCAACCGCCATTTGGATGGTATCTTCCTTTTTCGTCATGCCATGTCCCCTTCTAACTGGGATTTCAGATCAAACTTATCTAACAAAGGTTCGCCCATCAACGAGTTGGCGGTCGCCCCGGTAATCCTTACCGGTATCAATCGGCCCAGGAGATTTTCCGGGCATCTCACATTGACGATCCGGTTGCCGCGCGTGCGCCCCATCATTTGCCCATTTTTCAGCTTCGACTGACCGTCTAGCAGAATCTCTTCCAGATTTCCGATTCGCTGACGATTCCTGTTTAACGAGATTTCACGCTGCAACGTTTGCACGGTGTTCAGGCGGTCGCGTTTCACGTTGTTTGGAATATCGTCATCGAATATTTTTGCGGAAACCGTTTGTGGTCGCGGCGAATAGCTGAACGAATAAATTTCATCATACTGCACTTGTTTCAGCAATTCTAGGGTTTGATTGAATTCGGCGTCGGTTTCGCCGGGAAATCCAACGATGATATCCGTGCTGAGCGCGACTTCGGGGCGGCGTTTGCGCAACCGTTCGATGCGCTCTAAATATTCACCGCGCGTGTAGCCCCGACGCATGCGAGCGAGCACCGTGTCCGCGCCCGACTGAACCGGCAGATGCAAATGTTCGCAAAGCTTTTGCAAGGTCGCAAATGCATCGGTCAATTCCGGTGAGAGGTCCTGGGGATGGGACGTGGTAAAGCGGATTCTTTTCAGACCGTCGATCGCGTCGATGTGGCGGAGCAGTTGGGCAAAGGTCAATTCACCCAGGGTGAGCTTGCCGTAAGAATTGACGTTTTGTCCCAAGAGCATGACTTCGATCACGCCTTTTTTCACCAGCGCCTCGATTTCGGCGATGACGTTGGCGCTCGGCCGGCTGAGCTCGCGCCCGCGCACGTGCGGTACGATGCAGAAGCTGCAAACTTTATTGCAGCCCTGCATAATGGTGACAAACGCCTTGACGCCGTGGATCTGAGTTCTGCCGTCGGGGTCTTCCATATAAGCCGGGTCGCGGTAAAAGGCGGTTTCCACCAGCCGGGAGCGCTCGACTTCGACTTGCTCGACCATTTCCGGCAGCTTGTGAATATTGTGTGTGCCGAAAACCAAATCGAGGTGCGGCACCCGTTTGAGCAGGTTCGCGCCTTCCTGTTGCGCCACGCAGCCGCCGACGCCGATCACAATCCCCTGCCGATCTTGTTTGTAGTCTTTCCACCTTCCGAGCGTGCTGTAGACCTTTTGTTCCGCCTTGTCGCGCACGCTGCAAGTGTTGAGCAGCATGAGATCGGCGCTGTCCATGCGGTCGGTTGGAACGTAGCCCCGGCGCGCCATGACTTGGAGGATTCGTTCCGAGTCATACTGATTCATCTGGCAGCCGTAGGTTTGGATGTAGATCTTTTTATTCATGGCACAATCAAATCGACGATCTTGTAGAGCTGGTTGATGCTGCGGCATTCTTCGGCGACGTGACAATGGGGCGCGTAGCGCGGCATCTCACTGTCGCCGATGCCCCAAGTCATGCGGCTCTCCGGATTGAGCCAAATGAGCTGCTTGGCCTTTTGCCGGATCTCACGCAGCACCCAGTCGCTTGGACGGTTGTAGTTATTGCGCCCGTCGCCGATGATCAGCACGGTGGTCTTGGCGTTCACAGCGGAAAAAAAGTTTTTAT
>JBEVIO010000154.1:0-3536 GCA_040510635.1 Binatia bacterium
CAAAGTGCCGCCGGTTCCAGCCGAGCCGAAGCACAGCACCGTGAGCTTTCTAATCAGCGACATCCGAGTCCGCGATGGCCGCATCGAATATGTCGATCGCTCGGTCAAGGCACCCGCAGAGATCAGAATGAAGAATATTTCGATGCGGCTCAAGGGATTTGCGCGCCAGCAGGCGACCCAGATCACTTTCGCGGCATCGCTCACCGAGGGGCTGAGCCAAGACGTGAGGATCGACGGACGGCTCGAGCCGGTGCCGAGCGATCCTTCTTGGCTGCACCGCCCGATTGATTTGAATATTCGCTTCGACTCGCTCCACGTTCCCGTAGTCGCACGCGCGGTCGCCGCCCTGAGAGACAAGATTCCCGAAGAACTCGACGTGACCGGTCCGATGGCGCTTCAAGCCAAAGCGGGCGGCACCGCGGAGCGTCCGCGCATTGACAGTTTTACGCTGAAAATCCCCTTGTTCGGCTCTTCGGATTACAATGCCGTCGTCGACGGCAGCATTCAGTTCACCGAGCGCCGCCTGTGGGAAGACGCCGCGGTCCAAGGCAAGCTGGTCGTCGAGCCGCTCGCGCTGATGCGTTTGCGCCCGCTTAAGTTTTTCGAGCAAAACCTGCCGACCGCATTGCTCACCGATGGCACGGTTGGAATTTACGGTCGCTTCGAAGGCACGTGGGAAAACCTGCGCATTGGCGCGCTCGTGCGCGCCGATAAAGCGGAGTTGCGCTACAGGGAGTCGCTACGCAAGCCCGCCGATGCCCCAGCTGAGATTAAAACCCAGATGACGCGGCAAAATAAAAAACTTATATTTCATCCATCCCAGCTCGCCGTCGGCGCCAACCGGATCGGTTTTTCCGGCGCTATCGATTACGCCAGCACGCCGCGGCTCCGGCTCAATTTGGAGAGCGCACAAAGCTCTCTGGCCGGCTTGAGCAGGCTCCTCAGCTCTCCCGCGTACACCGCGCTGGCCGGCACGGCCGATTGGCAAATCGCGATCGAAAAGAGTTTATCGCCGGCGGATGAGAACTGGGGCGTTCACGGCCAGCTAAGAATTACGGAAGCGGCGTTCAGGCAAAAAGCAAGCGGCGCAAGAATTGAAAACGTCAATGCCAACTTGTCCTTTATCGGGAAACAAGCGCGCTTCGATCAGGTGACGTTTCGCGTCGGCCGATCGACGCTTCTACTCGATGGCACCATGGCAAACCTGCTTGAACCCGCCGTCACCTATAAACTGCGTTCGGCAGATTTGTATCTTGACGACCTGCCCTTGCAAACTCCGAGTCCTCCCGTTCAACTGGCCAACGTCAATGCCCAAGGCGTGATTCAATTGCAAAACGAACGAGCGGTGCTCACCGGATCGGTGGCTTCCCAGCAAGGCAGTCTGTTTCAGTTCGGCTTTCGTGACCTTCGCGCCGACGTGGTTTTGACTGCGGCGGGTTTCACGTTTAAGAATCTGTCGGCGCAAGTGCTGAACGGCCGACTGCGTTCCGACGGTTATTGGGCGGGTGGCGGCGAGCAGCCGCAGCAAATCGAGTTTACTTCTCAAATCGAGGCCATAGCAATGCGCGCTTTGCTCGCGCAGCTTTTTCCGCCGCTTGTGGGCAGATTTGACGGGCAGCTTCAGGGACGCGCGCACTTTGACGCGGCCCCCACCGACGGCATCGGCGTCAAAGAGGCTCTCAAAGGAACCGGCGAAGCGTCGGTGCAGCAGGGTGTGATCAAAGATTTCAATTTGCTGAGCCAACTTTTACTTCGAGGCAGCGGCGCCGGCGTCTCGGCTGAAGCCGCGTCGCGGTTGCCGTCGGGCTTTGCCGGCTTGATCGACCGACGCGATACGAGCTTCGATTCGTTGAAGGCTACTTTCACCGTCGAAAAAAAGCGCGTGCACACCGAAGATCTCGTAATCACGACTCCCGATTATACAATCACCGGCGCCGGCTCGGTCGGCTTCGACCGATCGACCAACTGGAACGGCATATTGCTTTTGTCACCGCGCCTGACGCAGGAGGTACAACGCGACTACCGCATCATCCGGTATCTATCGGATCGGCGCGGCCGGCTGCCGATCTCGTTTCGTCTCGATGGCAAGATTCCAAATGTCAAAATCCGCATCGAAAATCGCGCCTTGGCGCAAGCCCTGCGCGCCGGCTCGACGGGGCGCGGCGACGACAAGGATGCGGAAACGAAACCCGGCCAAGAACCCAAGGAGACCAAACGCTGGCTGCCCGACGCGCTCGAGCGCTTTCTCAATCGCTAGCGCCGGGTAGAATCACCATGCAGGAATTTTATCTCGAAGTGGCCGCCGATCACATCGCCTACATAAAATTTATCTTCGAGTCCTACGAAGAAGTCGGCATCATTCGCACGGTAGATCGCAAAAAAGCGATCATTGTGCTGCTGGCCATGAACGACTTCGTTGGTGTCGCGCGCGCGATCTTGGCGTCTCTCGAAAAAGAAATACCGCTTCGAGAAATTGCCCGGCCCGCCAACGTCCAAGACGATTGGTTTATGACCGAGCTAGCGGCGGAGCCATCCAACCGATAAAGTGGATTTGGGGTCGTCGCCGTTCGCCAGCGCCGCGAATTGAGAGCGCCCGACTCAGCTCACAATTGTCTATGGCATCCCTGCCCCATCTTGAATCCGCGCCCGAATCGAAGGCGCAGAGAAAAATTCTCGAGCTGTTCGCCAACAAACCTCGGGAACGGCTCACGCCCGCGGAAATCCTCCGGCGTGCCGGCTTCGCCCGCGACGAGCTCCAGTCGGTGATCGACACGGTGCGCGCCTTGTGCCGTAGCGGCCGGCTGGTTCGGCTGAAAAAAAATCACTACGCCCTGCCCGACCGCCAGCATCTTGTCAAAGGCAGAGTCCACGCCCACCCCGACGGTTACGGGTTCTTGATCGCCGAAGATCGAGACAGGGAAGATCTTTATTTAAATCGCCGCGAGATGCGCCGCGTCATGCACGGCGATCAAGTCATGGTGCGCGTCGACCGGAAGTCCCGCGGCAACGCTTAAACCCATATCGTGCAAGTCTTGGAGCGCGGCCAAAAACGCCTGCTCGGAACTTACGATGAGCAGAACGGCAAGGGCTTCCTGGTCCCCATGGACGCGCGCATCGGCGCTATTCCGCTCAAGCCAGGCGCGGGGAAACCGGAAAAAGGTAAAGTCGTCGCAGCTGAAATTTCCCGCTACGGCACAGCCATGTCACCCCCGGAAGCTCACGTGGTCAATGTTATGGGCGACCCCGACGATCCGGAAGTGCAGGCGCAATCGATCATATTTCGGTACGGCCTCACGACCAGTTTTCCCCCAGAAGTCCACCGCGAAGCGAGCCAGGTTTCCTATGCGATCGCGCCGGCAGAAGTCGCCGCGCGCACCGACTTGCGGGGATTGCCGATCGTGACCATCGACGGCGAAAACGCTCGGGACTTCGATGACGCGGTTTACGTGCGCAAACAGGGCGATCACTACGAGCTTTACGTCTCGATCGCCGACGTGGCGCACTATGTCACGCCTGAGACGGCCTTGGACCAGGAG
>JBEVIO010000155.1:0-10164 GCA_040510635.1 Binatia bacterium
TTACCAACCGGCAAACCACTCCCGCCGATTCGCCGGTGCCTGAAGATTGGTGTTACGTGTACAATTTTACCGATGCCGATCGGCCGCTAGCGCTGAGAATCCGTCGAGGTTGGGGGAAAGTGCTCAAAGCCGATATGGAACAATTCGTCCAAAGCGTGCAGCGCGAAGCCAAAAAAATGTTCGAGAGCGATGAATACGCGCATCAACGCCAGGAAATGGTCGAGCAAATCCAGAAAAAACAACAGCAGACGATGGAAGGGCTGATCGAGGAAGCCAATGGGGGTGGATTTACTTTGCGCATGACGCCATCGGGCATCGTGCTGCTGCCGACGAAGGACGGCAAGCCGATGCAGGAGGCGGACTATCTCGCTTTGCCCGCGGCGGAAAAGAAACGGCTGGAGGAAACGCGCGGCGAGATCGAAAAAAAAGTCGAAGATGCGATGCGCGAAGGAAGAAAACTCGAAAGGGAGATCGGCGAGAAGCTCGAAGAAGCGGAAACCCGGGCGGCGGACTATCTCGTGCGCATTCCGCTTGCCGATCTCAAAGAAAAATACCGCGAATATCCCAAAGCCGTCGCCTATCTCGACGGTGTGCGCGATCATATTCTCAAAAATCTCGGACGCTTCAAAGGCGCCGAAGGCGCGCCCAGCGCGGCGGCGCTGGGACCGATGCCATTCGGTGAGCCGCCCACCGATCCGTTTTTGCCCTATCGAATCAACGTATTCGTCGACAACAGCGACACTCACGGCTCGCCAATCATCGTTGAAACCAATCCGACTTATCACAACGTGTTCGGCGTCATTGAAAAGAAACCAATGGTCGGCGGTTACGTGACCGATTTCACGATGATCAAGGCCGGTTCGATCAGCAAGGCCAACGGCGGTTATTTGGTCCTCTACGACCGCGACGTGTTGTCGAACGCGGGAGTCTGGGAGGCGCTACAGCGCGTGATAAAAAACCGCGAGCTCAGGATCGAGGAGCCGAGCGCGTTTTTCGGCTTTGTGCCGCCCCAGGGGCTGCGCCCCGAGCCGATTCCGACTGATACCAAAATTATCATGATCGGCGACCCAACGTTGTATCGAACCCTGGCCGCCGCTGATCCGGATTTTCGCGAGACGTTTAAGGTGAAGGCCGATTTCAATTTCGAAGTCGACCGCACGCAAGAGAATATCACGGCGTTCGCCTGCTTCATCAGCGATTATTGTAACCGCGAGGGCTTGCGCCACTTAGATTCCGAAGCCGTAGCGCGAGTCATCGAACAAGCGGCTCGACAGATCGAGGATCAGAACAAGCTTTCGACCCGCTTCAGCGATATGGTCGATCTGCTGATCGAGTCGAATTATTGGGCAGGAAAAGATCAGGCCGAACTGGTGTCCGGAAAGCACGTCGAGCGCGCGATCGTCGAAAAAAACTTTCGTCTCAATTTGATCGAGAAGCGTCTCCAAGAGTTGATCACCGAGGGAACCATTCTGGTCGACGTCGAGGGCGCGGCGATCGGCCAGGTCAACGGCCTGGCCGTCTATCAAATGGGCGATTTCAGCTTCGGCAAGCCAGCGCGCATCACCGCCAAGACTTTCGTGGGGCGCGGCGGCATCGTCAATATCGAGCGCGAGTCGAAGATGAGCGGCAAGAGCCACGACAAGGGCGTGCTGATTCTCGGCGGCTACTTGGGCGGTAAGTATGCGCAGCAGACGCCGCTCTCGTTATCGAGCACGGTTTGTTTCGAGCAATCCTACGAAGGCGTCGACGGCGACAGCGCGTCATCCACCGAGCTTTACGCACTCCTCTCGAGCTTATCGGAAATCCCCATCCAACAAGGCATCGCCGTCACCGGCTCGGTCAATCAAAACGGCGAGGTTCAGGCGATCGGCGGCGTCAATCAAAAAATCGAAGGTCATTATGACGTGTGCCGCCTGAAAGGACTGACGGGCGCCCAAGGCGTGATGATTCCGCGCGCCAACCTGCGCCATTTGATGTTGCGACCGGACGTGGTCGACGCGGTTAGAGCGAATAAGTTTCATATTTACGCGGTCGGCACCATCGATGAAGGCCTTGAAGTGTTGACCGGCGTGCCCGCCGGGGCGCGCGACTCGGCGGGTAATTATGTCGAGGGAACGGTCAACGAGCGGGTGCAGAAAAAATTACAGCAATTCACCGAACAGCAAAAACACATGGCGGCATCGGGCGGCGAGAAATCAGCGGACGCGGTCCAATAGAAAATAAAAAATCAACCCTCGCGCGCCCTGGTCGATTCGGGGCGAATACCCAGCGGAACGGAAAGCTGCATGGATTTACCCTTACGCAAGATAGTCAAATGCACGACCCGGCCGGCTTCTAAGCCGCCGATCATGCGCGAGACATCGCGCGGGCTGTCCACTTGGGTTTCGTTGACCGACAAAATCACGTCCTGTTTTTGAATGCCGCCGCGCGCGGCGGGCTGCCCCGGCAGCACGGAACTGACCACGACGCCTTTCACCGGATGAAGTCCGAGTGTCTTGGCCTGTTCGAGCGAGATATCCGACATCTGGACCCCGAGCCAGCCCCGGGTAAATTTCTCTCCTTTCACCAAACGAGGCAGGATCCGCTTGATGGCGTTGATCGGCGTGGCGAATCCCATATTGCCCCGCTCTGCTGCCATCGTGATCATGCCAATCACGTGTCCTTTGCTATTCAGCAGCGGGCCGCCGCTGCCGCCGGGATAGGCGCCGGCATCGGTTTGAATAAAATCATAACTCGCCGAATCGGGATAACTTCGCCCCGAACGGCTGACAATTCCCAAGTTCATTGAGCTTTCGCGACCAAAGGGATAACCGAATACGATGGCCAGATCGCCAACGTGAATCGCATCGGAATTGCCGAACGCCAAAGTCGGCAACTCTTGCTCGGTGGTGATTTTTAGAATGGCCACGTCGATCTGGCTATCTGTGGCGATGACCTGCGCCGGCAACCGTTGTGAGTCGGCAAGCCGGATTTCAATCTCTTTGGATTTTTCGACCACGTGCTGAGCGGTCAGGATGTAACCGTGCGCGTCGATGATGAAGCCGGAGCCGCGACTGCCGAGAGGCGACGCCGGGTTGCCTTTTGCGTCCTGCGTGGTCACGCGGATCTGTACGATCGCGGGACGAGAATGGTCGGCCAACTGAACGAACGCGCGATTTAACCGATCCAGCTCCGAATCTTCTGACGCCTGGGCTTCGCGCCAGGTAAAAGGCGAGGTTGAACTCGGCTTGAGTTGGGCCGACGCCAGGGATGACGAGACCGCCAAAAGAATAATGACAAAGATGATCGAGCGCATCATGGCTTAGCCTCCCGGTAACTTGACTGCGTTTCCTTTATCGAAAAACTTTTCCGAGGACAAGCGCCGCACAATGACCGATTGCGCTTCGCGCCGAGGGATGTGTTATTCTCGGTGGGTATGGCCGGGTTGGCGGGGAAAATTGTGATCATAACCGGCGGCAGCGGCGGCTTGGGTGCGGCTTTCGCAGAAGCTTTCGCGGCGGAGGATTGCCGTGTCGTTCTCACCGCTCGCGATCAGGATAAGCTCGATGTGAGCGCGGCAAGAATTGCGCGTAAGGGCGGCCAAGTGCTCGCCTTGGCGTGTGACGTTGCCCGCCGAGACCAGGTGCAAGCACTCGTCGGCAGAACTATCGCCGCTTGGGGTGCTGCGGAGATTCTGATCAACAACGCCGGTATCGCGCGCGCCGCGCGCTTTCTCGACATGGCCGACGAGCTCTGGGATGAGACTCTGGAAACAAACCTGACGGGCGCCTACAATTGCTGCAAGGTTTTTTTGCCGGGAATGATTCAAGCCAAATGGGGCCGCATCATCAATATCGCATCGACCACCGCGAAAGTCGGCTATCCCCACGTGACCGCCTACACGGCGTCCAAGCACGGCCTGCTCGGATTGACCCGGTCGCTGGCATTGGAAACAGCGCGGCAGGGAATCACTGTCAACGCGCTTTGTCCCGGCTACGTTGACGACGAGCGCACCCGCGAGAACGCAAGAATCATGGCTGGAAAAACTGGCAAGAACACGGCGGAGATTCTTAATCTGTTCGCCGCCAGCGCACCGCAGAATCGCTTGATCGCTCCCGCTGAAGTGGCCGCGCTCGCCGTCCTGATCGCCTCGGAAAAACTCAGCGCCATGACCGGCCAAGCTATCAATGTCGACGGCGGCGCGGTGATGGTTTAAGCATGGCGAATTCAAAATTCCCGGCTCAAGACTCCATGTTGCCGTTCCTCGAACCGGATCATTTAATTTTGCGCGAGCGTACGCGGCATTGGGTCGAGGATAAGGGGCTTTCATTTAGTCGGCACCACGGCAATTTGGCGGCAAACGCCATCGCTTTGGTGCGCGAGCTTGGCGCTGGCGGATTTCTTAAGCACGCCGTGCCCGAAGAATTCGGCGGCACTCGCGCCACGGTCCAAGCTCGCGATTTGTGCGTCTTGCGCGAAGAGCTGGCGCGCGCCGATGCGTTGGCTGACACCATGTGTGCGATGCAGGCTCTGGGCAGCTATCCGATCTCACTTGCCGGCAATCGCGAGCAAAAAAGCCGTCTCCTCCCAGCGATCGCGCGAGGCGAATGTATTGCAGCCTTCGCTATCACCGAGCCCGACGCTGGTTCTGACGTGGCGTCCCTGCAAACTCGTGCGGAGCGCCACGGAAATGAATTCCGCTTGACGGGCACGAAGCGGTTCATCTCGAACGCGGGCATCGCCGACAACTACGTCGTTTTCGCCGCCACCGCGCCGGAAAAAAAAGCCAAAGGCATCAGCGCTTTTTTGCTTGCGGCCAATACGCCGGGACTGTTCCTCAAAGAAAAAATCGAGATGCTTGCGCCGCATCCGATCGGCGTGATCGAATTTGCCGATTGCGTCGTGGATGAAGACGCGCTGCTTGGCAAAGAGGGGGCAGGACTGCAAATCGCCTTTGCAACTCTTGATCTCTTGAGGTGCAGCGTCGGCGCCGCCGCGGTTGGCTTGGCGCAGAGAGCTTTAGACGAAGCGGTTCAATACAGCAAAACCCGCCGGCAGTTCGGCCAGCCGCTCGCTGAGTTCCAGGGTATCGAATTCAAGCTTGCGGAGATGGCGACGGAGCTCGAAGCCTCGCGTTTGCTCGTCTACCAAGCCGCCTGGGCGCACGATTGTGCGGACGATGACGCCAAGCGGAAATCATCCATGGCCAAATTTTACGCTACGGAAGCGGCACAGCGCATCGTCGATCAGGCCCTGCAGATCCACGGCGGCAATGGCTTGATCGCAGGCAGTATTATGGAAAGGCTATATCGCGACGTGCGCGCGTTGCGCATCTATGAAGGCACTTCGGAGATCCAGAAGCTCATCATTGCGCGCAGCCTGTTAAAGAGATCTTGAGGATCGAGGATAGAAGATCGAGAATTCTGTTTTCGGTCGTCTATTCTCGATCTTACCTTCGTTCCGACGGATCGGGAGGATAAATGGATTTTGCGTTGGCAGAAGAACTCATCGCGGTGCGCGAGCTAGCGCGTGAGTTCGCCGAGAAAGAAATCGCGCCAAGCGCGGCCAGGGATGATAAGGAAAAAACCTTTCGTGCTGATCTGGTAAAAAAGATGGGCGAGCTAGGTTTCTACGGCACCATGATTCCGGAGAAGTACGGCGGCAACGGTCTCGGGTTTCTCGCCATGGTGCTGGTCACCGAAGAGATTGCGCGGGCCCACAGCGCGATGCGCGTTGCCATCAACATGCAAATCGGTCCGGCGCTCACGCTGCTCGAATTTGGCACCGAGGAACAGAAGAGAAAATTTATTCCGGGCCTAGTGTCGGGCGAGACCATCGGCTGCTTTGCAATTACCGAACCTGACGCCGGGTCGGATGTCGCTGCGCTCCGCACGACCGCAACAAAGGACGGAGAAAACTATCTGCTCAACGGCAGCAAACTCTGGATTTCCAACGGGCCGGTAACGACCGGCGGTTTAGTTTATGCCTACACCGATAAGTCGCAAAAACATCGCGGTATGTCGGCTTTTTATGCCGATTGGAATCAAGCGGGACTATCCCGCAGGACTCTGGAAACCATGGGTGCCCACTGCTCGCCACTTGGCGAATTAACCTTCGACAACTTTCGGATTCCCGAGTCGAATCGTCTGGGCAACGAAGGCGACGGTTTCAAAATCTGCATGTGGCAGCTCAACCAAACTCGGCTCAATTGCGCCGCGGGCGCGTTGGGAGTTGCGCGTGCGGCCAAGGAAGCGGCGGTGAGTTATTGCAATCAGCGGGTTCAATTCGGCCAGAAGATCGGCGAGTTTCAGATGAACCAGGATCTGATCGCGCAAATGATCGCACACGAAGAGGCGGCGCGCCTGCTGGTCTACCGCGCGGCGTGGCTCGCCGACCAGAAGCAACCCAACAATTTAGAAACGTCCATCGGTAAGTATGCTGCGGCTGAAGCCGCCAACTTCGCCGCCGACGCGGCGATGAAAATTCTCGGCGCCTATGGTTATTCCACCGAATTTCCCGTCGAGCGTTACTATCGCGACGCCAAGTCCTACCAGATCGTCGAAGGCTCCTCGAACGTACAGAAGATGATTATTGCGCAGGATGCGCTAGGGTATCGCAAAGCAAACCGGGCTTAGGTCCGGATTTACAGAGCTGGGCAAATGAACAATTGCGGTTTTCCGGCGACGGGATCTTGTTCGACTCGGACCCGAATGCCGTACACCTCATCGATGGTTTTTTCGGTCATCACTTCGCTTGGCGATCCGTCGCGGTAGATTTTTCCTTCGCGGAGCATCAGCAGACGTGGAAAGAACAATGCTGCGAGATTAAGATCGTGCAGCGCGGCGACGATGGTCATGCCGCGCTCGCGGTTGAGTCGGCATAGTAGCTCGAAGACTTGGATCTGATGTTTGAGATCGAGAAATGCCGATGGCTCGTCAAGCAGAAGTATTGCTGGTTCCTGCGCCAAGGCGCGCGCGATTATCACCCGTTGTTTTTCGCCGCCGCTCAACTCGTGGAGATAACGATTGGCGAAGGACAAGCAATTGGTCAGTTCCATGCTCGCTCGGGCGATCTCAAGATCTTTTTTTCCTTCGAGAGCGAAGGCGCTGTGATAACTGGCTCGCCCCATTAAGACGACTTCGGCAACGGTGTAAGGAAAATTCACGCGGCTTTCTTGCGCTACGACGGCAAAAAGTTTGCTCAAGTCCCGCCGGCCATAGGTTTCGATGTCCCTATCGTTTATCTTGACCGCGCCTTGCCCATGCAACACCGCCGAAAATATTTTGAGCAGGGTTGTTTTCCCCGAGCCGTTGGGACCGAGGATGCCGATCATTTCACCGCGATCGACCGACAGTGACACGTCGTGAAGCACTAACCGGTCTTGATAAGCGAATGACAGATCGCGAGTTTGGATTGCCGGATTCATAAAGTCAGGGCTTTTCTGCCTTCGCGGTAAAGCAAGAATAAAAAGAATGGGCCACCGAAGAATGCGGTGATGATTCCCACCGGCAGCTCGGCGGGAGCGAGGAGAACGCGGGCGAGAGTATCCGCCCAACACAAGAAAATCCCGCCGGCGAGAAAGGATGCGGGCAGCAGCAGCCGGTGATCGCTGCCGACGATCAAGCGCATGACATGCGGGATCATCAGGCCGATGAAACCGATCATGCCGCTGACCGAAACCATGGCGCCGATCATCAACGACGACGCAATGAAAATCTGGCGTTGCAGCGCGCCGGTTTCAACGCCCAATTGCATGGCTGCTTCTTCGCCAAGGGTGATCAGGTTCAGTGAAAGGCCTTTCGCCCACAGCCAGAGAAAACCAAAGCTGATGTAGGCCCAGATGAAAGCGACGGTGAGATAAGCGCGGGTCGATAGACTGCCCATGAGCCAGAAGAGCAGCCCCTGCGCTTGATAGAAATCAATGATCGAGTTGAGAAACATGATCACGGCGGCGATAAAGGAATTAAAAATCACGCCGGAAAGCAGCAAGTGATAGGGATGCAGCCGCCCATGGAACAGAGAAAAGCGGTAGACCAGCGTCATGCTGCACAGCGCGCCGAGAAACGCCGCCAACGGGACCCAGGAGATTTCACCGACCAGCCCGCCGGCGATGGGCAGAAGCCAATTGGGGAAAAGAATCAGTCCCAAAATTCCGCCCAAGGAAGCGCCGCCCGACACACCGAGCATCTGCGGACAAGCGAGCGGATTGCCGAGCAAAGCCTGCAGCACCACGCCGCAGGCCGCCATGCCGCCGCCGATGGCGACGCCCAGGAGCACCCGCGGCAGACGCGCGCGAAAAAGTATTTCCGCGTCCGGATTCGCGAAAGATAAATCACGCAGAGCTCGCGATAGATCGAGGTGCACTGGTCCAAGAAGAGTGCAGGCGACCATCGAGAGCGTCAAAAGCGCGAGCAGCACGCCATTGACAAAAATCATCTTCCTACGGTCGAGGACCTTCACAACCCTTTCCTTTATTGACTCCGCGTTTAGCTTCCGCGAAGCACTCCGGGTGAACGAGTCGAGCGATTTCTTCCAGTCCTTCACCGATGCGCGGCCCGGGCCGGAGAATCTTATCCGACTGATAAGCGTAAACTCGGTGTTCCCTGACAGCGGGAATGGACTTGAGGTCGCCCCAATGTTTGGCGGAATCACCGCGCTCCGATCCCATGCCGGCCTCGATGATCACTTGCGGCGCTTTGGCCACGACATATTCGTCCGGTAGATTGAGCCACGGTTGATCGGCATTGCCGGCGATGTTTTCGCCGCCGGCCAAAAAAATCAGCTCGTTGATAAAATTTTTTCCGCCGACTACGACTAGCGGCCGTAGCCCCACGGCCAATAAAGTTGTTCGACGCGGCGCCGAAGCAACGCGTTTTTTTATTTCGTCGAATTGGAGGGTGATTTTGTCGACGAGTTTTTCGCCCGCTTCGGGGCTTCCTAACAAGCGCGCGATGCTTTTAATGGAGCTCAAAATGTCGTTCACGCTCGCCAGTGAGATCAAAGTCACTTTGAGACCCAAGCGTTCCATCTCCCGCGCCTTCACCGGGTCGGTGGCGCTGCTGACGCCGATCACGAAGTCCGGTCGCTTTGCGGCGACCGCTTCGAGACTGGGATTCATAAAGCCGCCGATCTTGGGAAGCTTACGCGCCTCGGCGGGATAATCGCAGTAGGTCGTCACGCCGACCACACGATTGCCGAAACCCAATGTAAATAAGGTCTCGGTCACGCTGGGCGCGAGGGAAACGATTCTCTGCGAGCGGGGCGCAGATGCGGCATGCGCGACAAAAGCGGAATTGCACAAGACGAACAAGCTTGCGGTCAGTAAATGAAGAGTAATCAGCCGTTGAAAGTGTTTCATTTAGCGCCCAAAGCCAAGAAAACGAATAGCGAGGTCTCGCTCAACTCGCCAACGGCGCCGAAAGTGTCGCCGGTCACACCACCCAAGCGGCGCTGAAAATAATTCTTGCTTGCCAAGCTGAAGATAGCGACCCACGCCATCATGAAGACACCGGTACCGCGCAAAACTGCTGCAACCAAAAGCAGTGTGACGAAGGTGGAGATGAAAAAATGTTTCGTCGACAAGTGATCTATTAAAGTCGAACCCAGTCCCTCCTTTGCCGCTTTGGAACGGTAGGCGAGCAGCACCATCGCCCAACGGCTGAGAACCGGCACGGCGAGCAACGCGCGCCAGCGCTCGCTGTCGATAGCCTCGATTGCGTGGATTTTGAAGAACAACAGCAAAACGATTGCAATCACACCAAACGCGCCGGTGTGACTGTCGTCCATAACGCGCAACATGTGTTCACGGTCGCCGCCGGCGCCTAGGCCATCGAAAGTATCGCCGAGGCCGTCCAAGTGCAGGCCGCGTGTCAGCCAAGCCAGTAGGGTTACGAGCGCCACACTCGAGAGCACCGGGCTGGCAAACGATTTCAACGACACATTCACCAGCACCAAGGTCAGACCCAGCAGGAAGCCGATCACGGGAAAGAAAATCGTCGCTCGTCCTAATTCATCAGCTGAATAGTCCGCGCGCCTAGGCCATGGAATAATGGTCAAAAACTGCAGCGCGGCGAAAAACGAGCTCACGAAAGTTTCTCTTTTACGCCGGCGGATTCGAACGTCGCCATCTCACCGATGAGTTTTACCGATGCTTCGATCAAACCCATGAGCAAACAAGCGCCGGTG
>JBEVIO010000156.1:0-9193 GCA_040510635.1 Binatia bacterium
GAGCTTGCCATCGATCGTAGCTTCCAATAGCGGCACGAGATCGCTTTTCAATCGCATCATGATCGGCTGGCATTCGGGGTCGCCGAAGCGGGCGTTGAACTCCAGTACCTTCGGCCCGTTTTGGGTAATCATCAAACCAACATAGATCACGCCGCGGTAACGAATCTCTTTATTTCTCAGCCCAACCAGAAGAGGCTTCAGGATCTCATCCAAAATACGCTGATGTATTGCCGAAGTTACTACAGGCGCGGGTGAGTATGCGCCCATGCCGCCGGTATTCGGTCCTTCGTCGTCGTCAAAGACACGCTTGTGATCCTGAGATGACGCCAGTGGAAGAATATGGTCACCATCGCTAAGAACCATGAACGAGGCCTCTTCGCCTTCTAGAAATTCTTCGATGACAATTTTTTCTCCTGCTTCACCAAAGGTTTTTTGTACCAGAATAGCGTCACTAACGGCTATGGCTTCATTGATATCCACGCAAATGACAACGCCCTTGCCCCCGGCGAGGCCATCCGCTTTGATCACATAGGGCGGTTTTTGTTGCGCGAGATATTTTTTAGCCGATGCCGCATCCGTAAAAGTTCCAAAAGATGCCGTAGGAATGTTGCTTTGATGCAGAATCTCCTTGGCGAAGGCTTTGCTGCCTTCCAGCTGCGCGGCGACTTTGTTGGGTCCGAATATTTTCAGACCGCGTGATTCAAAGAAGTCAGCGATGCCAAGCGTGAGCGGTAGTTCCGGTCCAACGATGGTGAGATCGATTTGTTCCTTACGTGCGAAGTTGGCAAGCTGTTCGATTTGCTCCGGTTGGATGGCCACGGGCTCGGCGAACTCGCCGATCGCCGCGCTGCCGGGCGCGCAGTAAATTTTTGTCACACGCGGGCTTTGGCGGATTTTCCAAACCAAGGCGTGCTCGCGTCCGCCGCTGCCGATGACGAGAATTCTCATAGTTTTTCGAAGATCGAGGATGAAAGATGGAGGATCGCGATCATCAATCCTCGATCCTCGGCCAAAAACTGGCTAATGTCGAAAGTGTCTCATGCCGGTGAAGATCATGGCGATGCCGTGTTCGTTGGCCGCCGCAATGACTTCGTCGTCTTTGATCGAGCCGCCCGGTTGGATGACCGATTTGGCGCCGGCGTTGGCCGCTTCGTCCAAGCCGTCGCGGAACGGATAAAAAGCGTCGGACGCCACCGCCGAACCTTTAAGATCCAAGCCGTGGGTTGAGGCACGCATGACGGCGATTTTGGTCGAATCGATCCGGCTCATCTGGCCGGCGCCGACGCCGAGGACCTGATCCGGCGACGCGAACACGATGGTATTCGATTTGACGTGACGGCAAACCCGCCAGGCGAAGTCGAGCGCCTGATATTCCTCTTCGGTTGGTTTTCTTTCCGTCACGACTTTGCAGGCGCGGATGTCAATCTTGCCGGTATCCCAATCTTGGATCAACATGCCGCCACGCACGCGGCGGAGATCGTAGCCGCCGGCCTGGGGCTGACTCATGTCGAGCTCGAGCAAGCGAATGTTGAGCAGCCGTTTTGCCGACGACAGCACGGCTTTCGCCTCCGGCGTGAAGCTTGGCGCGATCACGATCTCTAAAAAAATATCTTTGAGCTCTTTCGCGGTCTCTTCGTCGATCGGGCGGTTAAAGGCGATCACACCGCCGAAAATCGAAACCGGGTCGCACGCTTTGGCTTTGCGAAACGAATCCGCCAGCGATTTCTTCGATAGCGCGACGCCGCAGGGATTGTTGTGCTTGATGGCGACCGTCGCGATATCGGAGAATTCTAAAACTGTGCTCAGTGCCGCGTCGGCGTCCAAGATGTTATTGAAGGAAAGCTCTTTGCCCTGAAACTGTTTGGCGCGCGCGATGGTCGGGCCCGTGTCGCCCGTGGTGCCGTAGAACGCGGCGCTTTGATGCGGGTTTTCGCCATAGCGCATGTCTTGGATTTTCGACACCTGAATGTTGACCGTTTGCCCCCAGCGCTGCGGTTTTTTGTTCTCATCGAGTGACGAGAAGTAATTGGAAATTGCGCCGTCGTAGTAAGCGGCGTGCTGGAACGCTTTGCAAAACAGGCGGAAGCGAGTTGCCGGCGCGAGCGCGCAGTTATTGGACTTCAATTCGGACACGATCGCATCGTAATCTTCCGGGTCGACGACCACGCCGACGTGTTGATGATTTTTCGCCGCGGCGCGCACCATGCTCGGCCCGCCGATGTCTATGTTTTCGACGATTTCGTCGAAGCCAGCGCCGCGCGCCACCGTGGCTTCAAACGGATAAAGGTTGACGACGACGAGATCGATGGGCAGGATGCCGTGCTCTTTCATTTTGGCGACGTGCGCCGGATTGTCGCGCAAAGCCAGAATGCCACCGTGGATTTTCGGGTGCAGGGTTTTCACCCGGCCGTCCATCATTTCGGGAAAACCGGTGAGCTCGGAAACATCCTTTACCGGGATTTTATTGTCGCGCAAAAGCGCCGCGGTGCCGCCGGTCGATACGAGCTCGATATTTAATTCCGCGAGAGCGCGGGAAAATTCGACGATGCCTTTCTTTTCAGAAACGCTGATGAGGGCCCTTTCGATCCTGCCCACTGCCGGTATTCCTCCTAAAAATTGATGTGAGTGCGGGGAACTCGAGCGCCGATGGAAGTAAAGATCTCGTAAGAGATTGTGTGTGCCCAGGCGGCCATTTCGTCGGCAGAAATTTCCGCGGCGCCTTGACGACCGAGGAGAACAACCTCATCTCCCTGTTGTACTTTTCGTATATCGGTAACATCGACGGTAGTCAAATCAATGCTCACTCGACCCACCAACGGCGCACGTTTGCCACGCACGAGAACCACAGCATGATTCGACAAAAGCCGTCGGTAACCGTCGGCGTAACCGACCGGCAAGGTCGCTATGAGGCTATTTCTCTTAGTAACGAAGGTTCGGCCGTAACCGATGTAGGTTCTGGCAGGAGAGCATTTTAACTGAATGATTCGAGTGCGCCAGCTCAGCACCGGTTTAAGTGCGATTTGCTTTTTCATCTGGGGCGCTGGATACATACCGTAAAGAATAAGTCCCGGCCGCACCATCGTGAGATGGGATGCCGGAATTGTGACCAACGCGGCGCTCTTTGCCATGTGGTGGGCGGCAGGAAAAATTTTCGTGCTCTCAAGACGACGGAGCACTTGGTGAAATTGCGCCAGCTGTCTCTGCGTGTATTTTTCGTTGGCGGATTCAGCATCGGAAAAGTGGGAGAATACCCCATCCACCGTCAAGGCTTTGAGTTGGCTAACCAGCGGCAGCCAGGCGTCAATCTCAGAAGTAGGAAAGCCGATCCGGCCCATGCCGGTGTCGATCTCAAGTTGGATCTTGAGCTTGGCATTGCGTGCTCGTAACGCTTGGTCCAATGCTCTCAGCGTTGCCGCTTCATGAATGACTGGCGTCAACCGGTTTCGCAAAAACTGATCGACTTGTCCGAGATAGGCACCGGCCAGCACTAGAATCGGTTGGGTGATCTGGGCGCGTCGGAGTTCGATGCCTTCCTCAACGGTGGCGACGCCAAAAGCATCGCTTCCCGACTTGGCTAGAGTTCGCGCGACTTCGACCGCCCCATGCCCGTAAGCATTGGCCTTAACCATCGAGAGAATTTTTACGCGCGGTCCGATGGTTTTCTTAATTTGGCGCAGATTCCAGCGAACCGCGGCGTGGTCGATGCGGCAGTGCGTCGGACGACCTTTAAGAAACTTGATCATGTGAGATGAGGGCCGGTTCGCGATGGGGAATTATTTTACCAGCGCGCCCGCGGCCACCGGTTTTTCCGGCGTCAGGATAATCACGCGGCCATCGTCCGACGCTGCCAAAAGCATTCCCTGACTCTCTAGCCCGCGAAGCTTGGCGGTTTCCAGATTGGCGACCACCACGACCTGTTTACCGACGAGCTCTTCCGGCGTGTAGTGATTCCTAATGCCGGCGCAAATCTGCCGCTGCTCGGAGCCCAAGTCCACTTGCAACACGATCAGCTTATCGGCGTTGGGGTGGGCCTCGGCTGATTTTACCGTGGCAACCTTGAGCTCGACTTTGCGAAAATCGTCGATCGAGATCATGAGCATTCCTTACGCTGAAAGCACAATCGCATAGAGCAAAAATAACAGAACTGCGCCACCAAAAAAAGCAAACCCGCGCTTGATTAGGCGCGAGCATTTTATTAGTAGTAATTATTACTAATAAGAAGGAGGAGTTTTATGGCAAAAAGTTTATCTGGCACGAAGAGTCATGACAACCTGAAGCATGCCTTCGCGGGTGAGTCTCAAGCGAACAGACGCTATCTTTATTTCGCGCGGGTGGCGGATATCGAAGGCTATCCCGATGTCGGCGGTTTATTTCGCGACACCTCCGAGGCGGAGACGGGCCATGCGTTCGGGCATCTCGACTTTCTGAAAGAAGTCGGCGATCCCTGCACCGGCGTGCCCATCGGCACCACCTCGAAGAACCTGAAGTCGGCGGTAGAGGGTGAAACCTATGAATACACCGAAATGTATCCGGGGTTTGCCAAGACCGCGCGCGACGAGGGTCTGTCGGAGTTGGCCGAATGGTTCGAAACCTTAGCCAAAGCCGAAAAATCTCATGCCGGGAGATTTACTAAAGGACTCGATACGCTAGGCAGCTAATCTTACGCGAGCAGTCACAAACTGGCGGATGGAGCCGGCTTTGGTGGGCTCTATCCGCTAGGGTTGAATAGCCGGATTCGGCGCGTTTAAATATACTTGAAATATCTTCCGTTTAAGTAACGGGTGCAGATTCAGTGACCTAGGATCAAGCTGCAGTAGTAGATATGAAAAAGATTGTTCTCGACGACATTCTCGGTTTTGCCGCCTATGAGCAGGTGCGCGAGAAATTTCGTAACGACATCATCGACAAAAAGAAAAAGCGGCGCATCGCGCTGGGCGACCGTGTTTCCGTGGTATTTGAGAACCGCGACACGGTGACATTTCAAATTCAGGAAATGCTGCGCGCCGAGAGAATCACCGATCTCGATAAGATTCGCGAAGAGATCGCCGTTTACAACGAGCTTGTCCCGGACACCGATGAGCTGAGCGCCACGCTTTTTCTGGAGATCGAAGACCAATCCCATTTGCGCGAGGATCTCTTGAAATTTTTGGGCATCGACCAAGCGGTCTTTCTGAAAGTCGGCGAACGCTCCATACAGGGACGCTTCGAAGAAGGCCACAGTAAAGAAGATAAAATCAGCGCCGTGCAATATGTGCGGTTTACGTTCGATCCGCAAAGCCGCCAGGCGTTTCGCGCCGGGGAGCGCGCCGAGCTGATCATCGATCATCCGAATTATAAGGCCCGGGCCGTGTTCGCTCCCGACGCGCAACAATCTCTGGCGGAAGATCTGGTGGCTTGACCGTGTCGAAAGCGCGCAAACAACCAAGAACGACCAAACAGCTCGAAGTGGTGTGGGACGCTGTCAGGGAAGACAAATCGCACCCGACCGCCGATCAAATCTACGATCGGGTGCGCAGAAAGTTGCCGAACATCAGCCTCGGCACGGTTTATCGCAATTTGCAAAAATTAGTCGCCGACCAGAAGCTTCAGGTATTAATGCGCGGGCGTTCGCAACATTTCGATCCGCTGGTCGAAAGACATCAACATTTTATTTGCGAGACGTGCGACCACGTCTATGACGTGCTCGTCGATAATCAAAAAGAAATTAAGCCATTCAAATTGCCTCACGAAGGCTTCAAGGTAACCTCGCACCAACTGGCCTTCTATGGCACTTGCAAGCACTGCTCTTCCTGACCGTTTGCGATCCCTCATTTCTTGTAATCCCGTCACCGCGGCGATAGACTCCGCCCTGATTCGGTGGCGAGCATGGTCGAAGTAAACCTTCCGGCCGATTCCCAGCGGCGTCTGATGGAAATTGCCAGACTGACGCTTGAAAGGGTCGCGTGCGCGCGCTCTTTTGAAAGCGCCTTGACGACCGATCCTCACTTGGAAAAAATAGGCTACGGCGCTTTTGTCAGTCTGTTCAATAAAAAAAATCTACGTGGCTGCGTCGGTACCTGCACGCCGTCGAACGCGCTGCGCGAGGTCGTGATCGAGATGACCGAGGCCGCGGCGACGCGCGATCGCCGAGTCAAGCCGGTGCGCGCCGACGAGATCGAGCAAATTCACATCGATATTTCCGTGATTTCTTCGTTGACGCGTTCAGCGGCGCCGCTGTCTCTGGAAGTCGGCAAACACGGGCTCCACGTGGCGTGCGCCAGGAAGCGCGGCGTGCTCTTGCCGCAGGTCGCCGTGGAATACGGCTGGGACATAGAAACGTTTTTGCAAGAAACGTGTTTGAAAGCGGGGTTGCCGAAGGATGCTTGGCGCCGGCCGGAAACGACGGTTTCGAGCTTCACGGCTTTGAACATCGAGGAGGAAAAATGACACGACGGGGTTTTCTCGGCGTGGCGGGCGCGGCGTTAGTTTTGCCGTTACGCGGTATCGCCGATGCGATCTGTAATCCTTCTTTGGTCCATCTCTTTCATCAGGGACGTCAATTCATTCAGGCGCGCGGGAATGGCTTGAAGTCGCCTTCCTTAGGCTCTTATTTCGTCAACTGGTATGGGCACTCGAGTTTCTTGATCCAATCGGGTAGTCAAACCAAGATCGTCGCCGATCCCAATTTCAACGTGACGCCAGGCATTCAAGCCGACGCAGTGACCGTCAGCAATGACCACTTTACGCACAACAATACCGGGGCGGTGACGGGCAATCCCGTCATTCTCCGCGGCATCACCTTCAAGCAAACGTGGAATCCGATCCGCACCAGCGTTAAGGACATCACGATTGTCAATATCCCGAGTCAGCGCAGTGAAAATTGGGGCGCGATCGCCAATTCGATTTTTGTCTACGAGATGGGTAGTTTGTGTCTTGCCCACCTGGGAAACATTGGTCATCTGCTGACCCCGGAACAGGTGAAGGTGTTGCAACACGTCGACGTGATCATGATCCCGATCGACGCTATGACCAATCTCGGTTTTGACGACATCATTAAAGTGATCGAGCAGGTCAAACCACCGATCGTGATCCCGATGCATTACGATGTGGCACGGCAAGCCGAACTTTTTGCCGCCTTCGCCCAAGAACATTATCCGGTCAAAAGAATCACCCAATCTCAGTTAATTTTAAATCGTGGCATGCTGCCGAAGTCGACGGAGATTTACGTTCTGGCGCATCCCCGGCCCGTGGGCTTCAGCGAGTGATTCCTAAGCGGATCGACGGAGTTCGTCGAATCCCCGCGCGGTTGATGTTTATCAGCTTTCCCCTATAATGATCGGCATTATAGTTTTGCCCTCGCGATGGGTGTAAATTGAATTTAACGGATGCACAATACTTTCGTCGGCTTTTGAACCAGCGCATCGCCGAGCTTCGAATGGAAGCGGGCAAAACCGTGGAGAACATGGACGAAGACGGCAATTTCCCCGATCCCACGGACCGGGCTTGTATGGAGTCCAACCGCAATTCGATGCTGCGCATGCGCGATCGTGACCGCAAGCTAATTTTTAAAATCCAGGAAGCTTTGCAGCGTCTCGAAAGAGGCGAATACGGCATCTGCGAAGACTGCGGCGAGGAGATTGGCATCGAACGGCTCAAGGCGCGTCCCGTGACGACACTCTGTATCAGCTGTAAGTCCAGTCAAGAAATCGCCGAGCGAAAAGCCAAGAGAGTTGTTTAATCGTATCGGAAAAGATCCATGAAGCTTAGAAAAGCAGTCATACCCGTGGCCGGTTTGGGAACTCGCTTTCTTCCCGCGACAAAGACCGTACCGAAAGAACTTTTGCCGATCGTCGATATCCCGTCGATTCAATACGTCGTGCAGGAAGCGGTGGATGCGGGTATCGAGGAGATCATCTTCGTCACCGGCCGTGGCAAGGATGGCATCGAAGATCATTTCGATGACGCGCCCGAGTTGGAGCAGGTGCTCGCCGACCGCGGCCAGCAAGAAATGGTCAAGATGCTTAGACGGATTGCCGAAATGACCGAGGTCGTGTCGGTACGGCAAAAAAAACCGCTGGGACTCGGTCATGCGGTGCTGTGCGCTCGGGATCTTGTCGGTGCCGAACCCTTTGCCGTTATGCTCGCCGACGATCTCATCGATAGTGAGACGCCTTGTATCCGTCAGCTATCGGACATTTTCGACCGTACCGATGAGTCGGTGGTCGCGCTCATGGAAGTGCCCGAGACGGAAGTGCAGCAGTACGGAATTATCAAGGGCAAGGTCGTCCAGGAACGGCTTTACCAGGTCGAGGCGACTGTGGAAAAGCCACCGGCGAAAGAAGCGCCGTCGAGAATGGCGATCATCGGCCGCTACGTGCTGCGGCCGGAAATTTTTTCCATTCTGCAGAAGCTTCCGCCCGGCAAGGGCGGCGAGATTCAATTGACCGATGGTCTTGCTCAACTGGTGCGTGAACGCAAAGTCTATGGCTGCGAGTTTCTCGGTGATCGCTACGATATCGGTGACAAGTTCGGCTTCGTGCGCGCCACTGTCGCCTACGCGTTGAAAAGGCCGGACTTAAAAGATAAACTGCTCGAGTATTTAAAGACGACCAAATAATTGGGGCCGTAGCTCAGTTGGGAGAGCGCTAGAATCGCACTCTAGAGGCCGTGGGTTCGACCCCCATCGGCTCCACCAAATTGTTCCGAGAGAAACCCGCACGTTAACAGTTCCCTTCAATTCTCGCCTTATCCTCTTCAAGCCTGAATTGTGCGGGAACTGTGCGGGTTCTCGGGTCATCGGTTAATCCCCACCACGATCGCGCCTGTTGATTGCCGCTCTAGATGCCCATTGATCTTATCGGCTGCTTCGAGCAAGTCGGCCTCATGAACAGTCCCAGCAGCGCCGGGAATTCCATTTCCTCGATCGCGGTAATCACGCGATCCAATCGGGCCTGCCGAACCGATGAGCTTTCAAGATCATCCCAAAGCATGCTGATAACGTCTTCATCCATCACGCCGGGATTGCGGTGCGCGACCGCAAGACCATCTGCGGCTGCGGTGCGTTCTACGCCAGCTTGATGGAGTTCGTCGCTTAGCCATTTCAAGGCGTGCCGGCGCCATTCATTGAGAGCCGATTCGACGGCTGCTCGATCCGCAAATCCAGGCGGGTTTGACACCTGCTCGCAAACTTGTGTAGAAAACTGTTGCACAGAAG
>JBEVIO010000157.1:0-3106 GCA_040510635.1 Binatia bacterium
GCTGGCGCGGAAAATCTTGTACGACAATCCGGCGCGGTTCTACGGAATTCAATAATACAGTTCCGAAGGTTCCAATCGTTCAAAACGTTTCAAGCCGTTAAAACCGGAATACCCGAAAGAAATGCACATAGCATTGATTCGTATCGCGGCTTCATTTGTTTGCGCTGCGCTATTTTTCGAGGCTCAAGCGTTCGCGCAGCTCACCAAGCTCAACGTCGGGTATGTCGGCATCACTTCGGACAACGCGGCGGCGTTCATCGCGCGCGACACCGGTATTTATGCGAGAAACGGACTGGACGTGCAACTGATCTATTTCAACAGCGGCACCACCGCGGTGACCGCGCTGATCACCGGCGAGACACCGATCTCGCAAACCGCCGGGCCCGGCGTCATCAATGCGACGATGAATGGCTCCGACACCGTCATGATCGCCGGCGGCAACGTGACGTTGGATTACTGGATGCTCAGCCGTCCGGAAATCAAGACGCCGGAACAGCTCAAGGGCGGCGCGGTCGCGATCAGCCGCTTCGGCTCCGCGTCCGACTTCATCGTCCGCTACGCATTGCAGCGGCTAGGATTAACTCCCGTGAAGGATGTCGCGATACTTCAGGTAGGCTCGCTGACCGAACGCCTTGCGGCGATGGAAACCAAGCGCGTGCAGGCCACCGTGCTGGCGCCGCCGGCGATGTATCAAGCGCAAATGCGCGGCTTCAATATGCTGGTCGACATCGCTGCGCTCGGTCTGCCGTATCAGGCAACCGGCGTCGCGACGACGCGAAAATTCATTCGTGAGCGGACAGATACTGTGCGCCGCTACATCAAAGCTCATATCGAGGCCGTGCACCGCTTCAAGACCGACCGCGAGACCTCGATGAGAGTGCTGGCCAAGTCCTTAGCTCTGTCCGACAAGCAGTTGCTCGAAAGAACTTATGACGGCGCGATCGCCGAGCACAAACTGCCGGCGAAGCAGTACCCGACATTAGAGGGATTGAAAACAATTTTAGCGAGCGACCCCAAAGCAAAGACTGCAAAAGCTGAAGACTTTGTCGATCTCCGTTTCATCAAAGAGCTCGACGACAGCGGCTATATCGATAATCTCTACAAGAGATAGTTTTCTCACACGCTCGGCGTAATGAACGCGAAACCAAATTCGGATTTCGTCTCTTCGCCGGCCCATCGATTTTAATTTGCCCTCAAGCTGTCGGACGGTTTGATCGGCGCCGCACTTTCATGCAACCGTCAATTTAAAAACTGCTTTGGCATTGTCCTCGAAGATCTTCTTGCGGTCCGCCGCGCTTAGCCACTCGATGTTCTCGATCATCGGTTTCACGTTGTCCATGGAACGGCCGGTTGTCGGATCGACGGAAGAGCCAACCCCCGGGCACTCGGTGCCGAAGAGGCAACGGTCGACGCCTACGGTCTTGATCAGCAAGCGGAGCGCGTCTTCGGTGTACAACACGGTGTCGTAGTAGAGCTTGCGCAGGCCGTCAGAAAATCGCCCGCCGGTGCCGCGCCGCAGCGACGGCGCTTCGAAACGGCCGAGCTGGTAGGGAATCGCGCCGCCGCCGTGGCTGAGAACGATTTTAAGATTGGGGAAATCGTTCAAGACGTTGGAGTTGACCAGACCGAATACCGCAATGGATTCTTCATTGATGAAGTGCACCGAATACGGGCTCCGCTCCGAGCGCGAGCCGGTCCCATGGATGTGCGCCGGTACGTCGAGCTCGCAGAGTTTTTCATAGAGCGGATACCAGTAACGGTCGCCGAGGGGCGGCGCTTCGGTGCCGCTGTTTTCGTACGGGTCCGGATTCAACAGACAACCGACAAAGCCCAGCTTCACGCAGCGTTCGAGCTCCGGAATCGCCTGCTGAATTGGGTCGCCCGCGGTCTGCGGCAGGGCGCAGACTCCGATCCATTTGCCGGGAAAAAGTTTCATCTGGCGGTGGATGATGTTGTTGCATTCTTCGGTAAACCAATGGACGAGTTTGGTCGGCTTTTCCGACTGCATCAACTGAAACGGCCGCGGTGAAATGAGCTGGACGTCGGTGCCGTGGTCGCGCATGTAATCGAGATGGCCCTTGGCCCAGTTTTCCTTGCGATTGGCCGCCGCGCGGATCTCGTCGTCCGAGACGTTGACGCCGCCGCGCCCGTGCGCGCCGCGGGCTGATAATAAACCTGCCTTGTACGCCCATAACTCCGTCGGGGCCGAAACATGGCCATGGATATCGATAATCATCGCTTGGGTTCCTCCCTTTCTTCGAAAACCTTTCGCCAAGAAACGCTGTCAGGCAAATAGGCAACGTCGCAGCGGATGCGCGAAAAGTCGGCTTGCGCCGCATCGTAAACCAGACCCGGTGGCGGTTTGCCCGTTTGCAAATCTTTTACAGCCTTGAGTAAAAACCGGCGCACTTGAATGACGTAGGAGTCGCTCGCGCCGAGGTGCTCTTTGGTTCTGTCCGCGATCGGACCCATACTCTCCGTGGCGCAGGCGTCCTGATTCAAGAATTCTTCTATGCCGGTGAAATTGACGGTCTTCTGAACCTGCCGGTCCTGGAGATAGTTGTTGCGCATGTTGCGCAGCTTGCGGTAGTCGGCGTCGACGAAATCGCGCTTTGACGAATCTTCCTTCGTCATCGGCTTGGACCATTTGAAAAAAAAATCGTACCTCCAGGTGTTATGGTCGTCGGCGGGAACCTGATAGACGGCTTTGAAGCCGTCGAGTTTGCCGTCGACCTCGCGGCCGACCGGAACACAGCCGATAAACGGCATGACAAATTGTGAGATGCGAACATAACTCTTGTCGGGTCCGATTTTCCTGATCGCGGCGACCCTAAAGCCGAAGTCCATCTCGTCGATTTCAAAAGCGGGAGACTGATCTTCGTGCCTCAGAAACTCCCTGCGCGCATCGGGCTGGAACATTCTATGGAGGAAATTTAAGTGGGCGGAATCGCAGTCGCCGTCCAATCCTTGAAGATAATTACATTCCAGAAGACTCTTCGCTATGTAGATTTGATTCTGCGGCACTCCAAGCCAAGCGTAGGTTGGAAATACTGGAATTTCGTCTCTCCTTCCCATGTAGGTGAAGACCACTCCGCCCGCCTCGACA
>JBEVIO010000158.1:0-5785 GCA_040510635.1 Binatia bacterium
CCGAAACAAACAGTCAATTAAACTAACCGAAAACAATTTAGCGAGGCGAGAATTTTCAGATTCAGGATGCCTGGACAGGATTTACGCTTATACGACATTATTACCAAAGTCAACGAACGTACCGACGGTAAATCTTGCTCGGCCTACCAACTTTGGGTTGCCAACCGAGCCCATGGCGGCATCGCCAAGCGATGCGTTCGCGGCAGCGACCCTTTACAGTTTGCGAGGGGCTTGCTATCACTTTTGAATTGTTTTTCGACGGTGTTGAGGAGAACCTATGACGGATAGTGTCCCGCGTTCCAAACAAGATTGGCTGCTTCTCGTCGGGCTCTTTTGTTTCTTTTTTTCCGGCGCGGCGGGTTTGGTTTACCAAGTGGTATGGACCCGCATGCTGACGCAGATCTTCGGCAATACGACTTACGCCATTGCCACCGTGTTATCGGCGTTCATGGCCGGCTTGGCGATCGGCAGTTATCTGTTCGGCCAGATTGCTGATCGCGGCAAGAACGATTTTTTATTGTATGGCATCCTCGAGGCGGGCGTCGGCATCTACGGCTTCCTCGTGCCGTGGATTTTTCAAATGGCGCAAAAGGTCTACGGACCGATCTTCGGTTTGAATGAGAGTTATCCGTTTCTTTTCAATCTCGTGCTGTTTTTCCTTTCTTTCGTCCTACTCGTGTTTCCGACCATGCTGATGGGCGCGACTTTGCCGGTGCTCAGCCGGTTCTTTGTCCGTAGCTTCGCGCAGTTTGGCCGGCGCGTCGGCGATCTCTATGCAACCAACACACTCGGTGCGGTCATTGGCTGCGCCGCCGGCGGGTTTTTCCTAATACCAACGCTGGGCATGCGCAGGACGGTCTTCGTCGCCGCGTCGGTTAACCTGGTCATCGCCGCCGCCATTCTCCTGATCGATCGTCTACGCGATAAAACGCCCTTAGAAATTGTCCCGCCGACCGCCGCCGAAGAAACCGCTACGGCCGAATCGCAAGGCTCTTCGAAGTTAGCCTGGGTGGTGTTGGTTTCGTTCGCGCTCTCCGGTTTCGCTTCGCTGGTTTACGAAAACGCTTGGACGAGATCGCTGACGCTCGTGATCGGCAGCTCGATTTATTCGTTTTCGACGATGCTCGTGACTTTTCTCATCGGCTTGGCGCTCGGCGGTTTTATTTACGCCCGAGTGCTCGGAGGGCGCGAGGCGCGCCTGAACACCTTCGGCTTGATCGAGCTTTGGGTGGGACTCTCGGCTCTCGCCACCATTCCTTTGTTCGAGCGGTTGCCGCTGATCTTTGTCCGGTTGCTGCATGGGTTCGGCGATACGTTCACGGTGTTTCTCTACCTCCAGATTTTTCTCTCGGCTCTCGTGATGTTCATTCCGACGGTGCTGCTGGGCATGACCTTTCCGCTGGTCGCGCGCTTGTTCACCCAGAGTGTTTATCGGGTCGGCAGCGGTGTCGGCAGCTCCTACGCGGCCAACACCGTCGGCGCGGTTCTCGGCGCTTTCGCCGGCGGCTTTATTTTAATTCCCAACCTCGGCGTGCAAAACACTATTATTTTCGCTGTCGTCCTGAATCTTTTGATCGGCGCCTGGTTGGTGATCAGCGACGCGAAACTCTCCTTTGTGCCGCGCTACGCTCTCGGCCTGGCGGTGCTGGTGTTGGCGATCATCGTGCCTTTCAAGGTGCATCGTTGGGATCCGCACGTTCTCACCAGCGGTGTGACGATCTATGCCGATCGCTACGAATCGTTGCCGACCGATTCCTTGCGGGTCGAGGAAATGAAGCGGGACGACGTGCTTTTTTACCGCGAGGGATTGACCACGACTGTCAGCGTGCACAGCATCCCAGGCAGCGACTACGTCTATTTTAAATCGAACGGCAAGATCGACGGTTCTTACGGCGATGCGCTCAGTCAATTGATGACCAGCTACATCGCCATGCTGCTGCATCCGACGGCGGAGAGAGCCCTGACCATCGGTCTTGGCAGCGGCATGTCGGCCAAGGCCCTCGCCACTTTTAAATCGTTAAAGCGAATCGAGATCATCGAAATCGAGCCGGCAATGATCCAAGCGAGCAAGTTCTTCGACCGGACCTCGGTGCCGCTCGCTAAGCTGCCGCCCGGAGTTTCTTTTCCGTCGAAGCCGACCGTTCGCGCGCGCTTTGTATACGATTCTGTCGCCGACAGCCCCGATACCCGCGTATGGTACGACGAAAAAGAGCAGCGGATCTACTATCAGGGCGTGATGGCTCCGGCGGCGCGCGCCGAGCTGATGAAGCGCTCGGAGGACCTCGATTACCGCGGCGCCATTGACCGCCTGTCTCGTAACGCGCGCAATTCCCGTCATGCGGGCGTGTTAGAGGACCCCCGGGTCCATGTCATTCCGACGGACGGCAGAAACTACATTTTGGCCACGCCGGAGCAATACGACGTCATCACCGCAGAACCGTCAAATCCTTGGATCGCCGGCATCGCGAATCTCTATACCCGCGAATTCTACCAAGTCATCAAATCCAAGATCAAAGACGACGGCATCTTCGCCCAATGGTTCCATAACTATTCCATGTCGCCGGATGATTTTCGCATGGTGTTTCGCACTTTTGCCGAGGCCTTTCCGCACGTGTCGCTTTGGAGCATGAAAGAAAGCGATTTTCTGTTGGTCGGCAGCAAAAAGGAACAAGTTTTCGATTATGCTGCGGTCAAAAAAATCTACGACGACAACAAGACCTTGCAGTCGGATCTCGAATACCTGGGGCTCGCGGACGTCTACGCGGTGCAAGGTTTTTATCGGATGGACCGGGACGGTTTTTTGGCTTTTTCCAAAGGCGCCGCAATCAACACCGATGACGGCGCCCAGTTGGAGTTCTCGGCGCCGAAAAATCTACGCCGGGCAACAACTGAGCTCAACCGGCGCATCATGACGCCGTTTCTGCTGGATTCGCCACCGTGGCTTAAATCAAAGCCATTGCCGGTGCCCGAAGCCATGCATCACTTTTATATGGCGCAGTCGTACGTGGCGAGCTTATCCCGCGCTCGGGCCTTGAAGGAAATCGACGAAGCCATCCGTCTCGAGCCCAAGAACCCGAAATTTCATCTTTTGAAAATGAAAATTTTGCTCGAACAAGACAAGAGCACTGAAGGATTGAAAGAAGCTCTTGCCGCGCTCGAGAGCGGGCCTGAATACATTCCCGACGTGTTGGCGATGAGCGATGAATTCTATCTGCCGGAAGCCCAGGTGGTTTACCGCAAGGTGATCAGCATGGGCAACAAAGAGGTCTTGCCGTATCTCGGCTTGGGCAATATCGCGCTTCATTCCGGTGATCTCACCGAAGCCGAAAAATGGTTTATTCAAGCGCGCGACTTGCAAGCGGAACACCCCGCCGTATTGCTGGCATGGGGACGCTTGGCTGCGGCCAAAGCGGCGCGGCTAAAAGACGACGGCCAGGCCAAGAAAGAGCTGCAGGAAGCGCGCACGCTGCTCGAAAAGTCCAAATCCAAAGGTGAGGACTCGGCGACAATCCACACCGAATTAGGCGGTGTATATTACCGGCTCGCTGTGTGGGAGAAGGCCGCAACGGAATATGCCGAAGCCCTGCGCATGCGGCGGCGGCGCAACGATCTGCGCTTTTCGCTCGGCCAGTCCTATGCCCAGTTGGGAAAAATGAAAGATGCCGAACAGAAGTATCGCGAGATACTCTCACTCAGCCCTGACGATGCGGATGCGTTGAAGGCGCTGCAAGACTTGGGCGCGAAATACTAGCCGCAGGCCAGCTATTGTCCACCTTAACTAAAAGCCCCCGGTTCCAGGCCGGGGGCTTTTTTAATAGCAGCGCCGGACTTTGAACTTCGCGCGCCGACCAACTATGCTGGCCGGCGTCGGCTAAGCGTCCAAGGAGGCTTCCAGTGTTGACGGAAAAAATCGGCGTCATCGGTGCGGGAAAAATCGGCTCGGCGATCGCTCGGGGAATCATTCGAGCCGGTTTGGTGAAAAAAGAAAACGTCATGGCCAGCGACGTAAGCGACGAGCTGCGTCAGGCCATCGCCCGGGATCTCGATATCAAAGTCACGCCGGATAACGGCGCGCTCTGTGATTTTGCCGAGATCACCATCCTGGCGGTCAAGCCACAAATCGTCGATGCGGTGGCGCGCGAGATCGCCAAGAAACTCGGCAAATCCAAGCTGCTGGTCTCGGTCGCCGCGGGAGTGCCACTAGGACGCATCGAGACGCACCTCGAGCCGGGAGCGCGCGTCGTGCGCGTGATGCCGAACATTCCCTGCGTCGTTGGCGCTGGCGCCGCCGGTTTTGCCGGCGGCGGTCATGCCACGGCTGCGGATTTAGAAAAGGTCGGCGCGATTCTCAATAGTTTTGGCGTTGGTTTAGCGGTAGAAGAAAAATATTTGGACGCGGTCACCGGGCTCAGCGGCAGCGGGCCGGCCTATGTTTTTCTTTTTATGGAAGCTCTCGCCGACGGCGGTGTTCAAGTCGGTTTATCACGGGATGTGGCGCTGAAACTAGCGATGCAGACCGTTTACGGTGCCGCGCGCATGGCCCTCGATAGCAACAAGCACTTGAGCGAGTTGAAAGATGAGGTGACATCGCCAGGCGGTACGACTATCGCCGGACTTTACGCCATGGAGCAGAACGGTTTTCGCGGCACGGTGATGAAGGCGGTGGTGAGCGCGACCAGAAGATCGCAGGAGTTGGGCAAGGGGTCCTGAATTAGATTCGCCGCATCCATCCCGCAGGTTTGACTTTAAATGCTCTGCGCGGTCTCCGTTTGAATCTGCCCAGTATTTGTCGGCAAGCTATCGCTGACTTCAGCGTAAGTGTGTATGAAAACACTTTCACTTGCCGGTGATTCTGGTTTTTGCTGCATGAGATCCCATGCAGCATATTTTTTCTCGGGCAAAATAGCTTTCTCTAAATCACTGATAATATGTGGGGACCCCCTCCTGGCATATCTCTTGCGCGACAGAAAGACAGATTCTGATACCAAGGAGGTTGTTCCATGAAAAGAGTCAGTCTGAAGACCCTCGCCACGATTTTTGTCTCGGCGTTCTTAATGGTCGTGGTTGCAAAGCCGCTTGTTGCCCAGGTTGCCCCTAAACCGCAAGAGCTCGACGAGAAGCAACTTAGGTCCTTTGCCAAAGTCTACGTTCAGGTTGAGAAAATACGACAAGAGTATGAGCCTCGCGCGAAAGAAGCTTCCGGTCCTGAAGAGGGCAAGCAAATTCAACAGGAAGCCCAATCAAAATTTCAACAGGTGCTCACAAAAGAGGGATTGAGCGAAGAAAACTATACGAAGATTTTCGAAGTGGCGCGCGCGGATCAAGACGTGCGCAAAAAAATCCTGCAGATGATCGGCGAGGAAAAAGCTAAGTCGTAACCGTTTACATCCAAGTGGGCGCGGCAAGTAGCAAGAGATTTTGGCGGCTGCGCTCACTTGGATTGTTAGCTCATTGCCGACAGGCGCGAACGTTGCGTGTCAATTTCAATATCGATCGTCCCAGGGTTCGACCGAGCGCTTCTCCAAGTATCCCGGCTTGGCGCCGCGTTTGGATTCGACTCTTAACCAATCTCCTTCCGCGCGAACGACGTTGACTCGGATTCCAGAAGGGATCTTTGCGACCATGGGATATTTGGCCCCGGGTCCTTGGCGCAGATCGACATCTTTTAGTGTTTTATAGGCGCCGGCGACCGGCGTGGTCGTAACCTTTGGAGCGGCTTGGGTGGTCTCAACGGGTTGAGCGAAATTGTTCGTCGACATAACCCGGTTGACCCCCATGCTTCGAT
>JBEVIO010000159.1:0-3950 GCA_040510635.1 Binatia bacterium
GACGGACCTGACCGATTTTTCTCCGCTGGAAGAAGCGCGTCGAGAATTGCCCCGCTAGAGAATCGGAAGAATTTTTTGACGGCGATTTTGGATCGAGCAAAAACTCAATCGACTGCTTGACAGTTTAGTCAACGCGATGATAGCGCTTGGACTCGCAGCTTGTGACGCCGATTATGAGCGATAACCAAAAAGAAGCGACTTCGTTGATCGTCGAACAGCTCGTTCAGAGCGGGATCAAGCTCGTGGCGAGCCTGCCCGACGACTGGATCGCTCCACTGATCGATGCCGTCGACAAGGACGATCGTTTTAAGCATGTACCCGTGAACCGCGAGGAGTCGGCGATCGGCCTCTGCTCCGGCGCCTTCTTCGGCGGCATTCCCTCTCTGGCTCTCATGGGGGCCTCCGGCTTCACGACCTGCATCTACGCCATCACCAAAATCAACTACAGCTACCACATTCCGCTTTTTATCTTCGCCACTCTGCGCGGCGTGATCGGCGATCCGCGGCCGCATCACATATCGAACGGTCTCTACCTCACCAAGCTTTTGGATTCGATCAGCCTGCCGTTTTTGCTCGTGGAAGAGCGAAAGACCATTGAGCGCATCCCGGCTGCCTTCAAGCACTGCCAGGCGATGAACCGTCCCGAGGTGGTCATATTTAGCGAAGCCGTCTTGCTCGGCGAGGCTTAGGAGACAACGTGGATCTAAGAGACTGTTTCAAATATTTCGCCGGCCGCCAAGGCGACGGAGTGGTGATCACCTCCGCAGGCGTCACCTCCGGCACGTGGTGGCGAACCACCCACGATATGGATCAGGTTTTTTACCTGGGCGCCTCCATGAGCATGATTTCGATGTTCGGCGCCGGCATCGCCATGGGCGCTCCGAAACTGCCCGTGTGGGTGTTTATGGGCGACGGGGCTTTCGTAATGAATCCGGGCATGCTGATGGTCGAACGTGATCTCAATCTGCCCAACTTGAAGCATTTCCTGGTTTCCAACCGCGTCTACAACGCCACCGGCGCCGTTCGTCTCGCCAATGCGAAGCGCAACGACTACGCGGCGATCGCGAGGGCCGTAGGCATCGAACGCGTCTTCGAGATCGACTCGCTCGAGGGGTTGCATAGCCAGTTCGATAAAATCGTATCGGAGCCCGGCCACACTTTTACGGTCCTCGAAGTCGAGCCGCTGCGTGAGAAGCCAGGCGGCGTGCCTATTGATGATGTTGAATCGAAATTTCGCTTCGGGCGCTACATCGAGAAAAAAGCTGGGATCAAAATCTTCCGCCATCCGGCACTCGAACCCATGAACCGCTAGCTTTAAGATTCGCGCGGCCTCGTTACAACGCGTCAGGAGTTTAGCTTTCACCACGACCAGGTCGTGGCGTAACAGATGGCCCAGGCTAAAGCAGCTCGATTCCATTTTGCAAAATTTCAGGACGCCGGCGCGCTATTGAAGGGAGCACGGCGCGCGGCTTGCTGTTCAAGCATCGCCAATGGCACGATTAGCATCGCTCTAGGGAAATTGGAAAAATATTCGCTGCTACGGCACTAACACCTGCTTCATTTTCGCAATAAACGCCGGCTCGATTTTGAACAGTCCCTGAACGACGGCATCGGTCTCCTCTCCCGAAACGTATTGGATGTCGAGGCTCGCCTTCTTTGCTTCGGCGAGGAGTTCAGGATCTTTGAGTACCTCGGCCAAGGCTTTGCGTAATAACTGAACCCGAGACTTCGGCGTACCCGGGGCGACAAAATATGGTCGCGTAATGATCGCGGTATCGTAAATGCCATGCTTGAGAAGCCGCCGTCCTTCGTCGGTCTTGGCATAATCGCCGGCCAGCGGCACGTTGGGAAGCTCCGGATGTTTCTTCGGCATCGCCTGCAAGATCACATTGAAGTCGCCTGACTCGAGGCCCTTTCGCCAGGTTGTTTTAAACGACTCCCAGGCAAAGCAAGCACCGGCAAGCTCGCCGCTTTCCGCCGCGAGGCGAATGTCCGCGGTGCCTTTGTAACCATCGATGACTTTGATCGGCAGACCGAGCGCGGCTTGCAGCGCTCGCGCGTTGTCAGACGCTCCGCCGCCGGGGCCGACGCCGCCGAACTTGACCGGCTCTTTTGCCGCAAACCATTTTTCCATCGAAGTGACGCCGCTCGCTTTGCTGAGCGTGCAAACGTGGTGATCCGATCCGGGAGCGCCGAGAAACTCGAATTTTTTGCCGTCGAACTCGATGCCCTTCGCGCCCATGATCTGTTGCAGGATCAATCCGCCGGCGTTGTTGCCGATAATCAGCCCGTCCGGTTTTGCCTGATACATGAAATTCGCGTGGATGATGCCGCCGGCGCCGGTCATGTTTTCAACGACGATTGCCAGATTCCCGGGAATGTATTTGCTCAAATGCCGGCCGATTGTGCGCGAATAGGCGTCGTAGCCTCCGCCCGCTGAAAAAGCGACGATCAAGCGAATCGTCTTACCCTTATAAAAATTGTCATCGGAAGCCGTGAATCCGACGCGCGTGCCACAGAAAAACACGATCGCGACAATGACGGTAATCCACTGCTTGATCATGACGACCTCCTGAATGAAGGTAAACATCCTTTCCTGGCTGGGGCGCATCAGGTGTTCGAAGCCTCGAGCGTGATCCCGTAATGAGCCTTGCAGAGCGTTCATGTCGGGCGAAGCGAAAAAAAAATCGGTGCTGAGCTAGTTTTCCCACAGCGGTTTGACGGCTGTGTCAAGCCATTTGCGCGCGTCCTCGATATAAAGCTTATTTGCAACCACGATCGGTTTGGTGTTTGCGCCCCAGCCATTTTCGATCGAAGTTTTCGATTTAAATCCCTTGCGCGCACTGGGCCTGCCGACGGCGTTGATTGCCGTCTGCCCGTCGGGCGAAATCAGCCATTCGGCAAACAGCTTGGCGGCCGTCGGATGAGGCGCTTTAGCATAGATCGCCGCCTGTTGCGGCGAGACCACCGGCCCGGCACCTCGGGCAAAATCGATCGGACTACCGAGCTCTTTTTCGCGCACGACGTCGTGGAAGAGCGCCGGCATGACAATCGAATATTCGCCGGCGACGACAAGCCGAAACATGGCGCTCGTGCTTTTGTGAATCGTAACATTTAAAGACTTCAACCCTTTGATGAAATTCGCCCAGCGTGCGTCATTTTTCCATTCATCCTTGAAAGCGGCCAGCATGGAGCTGAGCGGCCCTGCCCTCATGGGGTCATCCAAGGCCACGATCCCTTTGTATTTTGGATTCGTTACGTCTTCCCAGCTTTTCGGAGCCGCTTCGCGCTTCAGCTTCTTAGTATTATAGGCGAGCGCTTGGATCTGCAGGCTAACAACTGGAGCAATGGCGTCATGCACAAACAATGAGCTAGCCTGCACGGTCTGATAAGCTTCCGTGGCGCCGGCGTTGTGCAGAACCAGCGGCGCTTCGGTAAGAATCACATCGACGCTCGCCTGATTGCCCTGGTATTCGGTCAAGGTCCGGGTCGTGACTTCCGATCTCGTCGCCTGCCAGTAGGAAGTATCGATACCGGGAAAGCGTTTGCTGAAAGCCTCCGATAGCACACGAATATGATCGACATCCCAAACCGTGTAGACGACCAGCGCGCCTTCCTGTTTGGCTTTGGGATAGAACTCTTTCGCCAGTTTTTCGAAGCGGGGATCGGTTTCGGGCCGCGCCTGAGCGATCGCCCGTTGATCCGTCAATCCTAGGGCGACAATCATTGAGAGGATAAACAACAATAGTTTTTTCTTTGCCATGTCACGTCCCTTTGCCTGCCGTTCGTGGGGAAACAACTCGAACGGTTTAAAGGGCTCAAAACCTTGCACGGTCTCAAGCCGTCGCCGCTGGGTTGGAAAACTTCTTGGTGAGTCTAACCGAGCGCTTGTAACACTCTTCAAGCGGCGGAACAAGCAGCCGAGATGCACGAGCGATTGCACGAACCCT
>JBEVIO010000160.1:0-7216 GCA_040510635.1 Binatia bacterium
GCGGTTATCGTCGCCGAAGATCTGCGCAGCGCGGAGCGCGCGCTGAAAAAAATCCACGTCGAGTATGAGCCGCTGCCGGCGGTTTTCGACGCTCTCGAAGCGCTGGCGCCCGGAGCGCCGATCCTGCACGAGGAGCGCGGCAGCAATCTGTTGGTGGAAGATAGCTTGACCTGGGGTGACATCGACGAGGGCTTCCGCCAAGCGGAGCGCATCTTCGAAGAAACCTACTCGTCGCCGTCGATGTTTCACCATCCGATGGAATCGGTGGGCGGCTGTCTGGTGCACTACGTGAACGGCGAAGTGAACGTCTGGTTGCCGACCGCCTCGCCGACGCGCGATGCGGCGGAGTTCGCGCACTTTCTCGGTCTGGAACCGGACAAGGTGCGTCTCCGCGTGCCTTATGTCGGCGGCGGCTTCGGTGCGAAGATACCGACGCCGGCGCACTTTGCGGCGCTGTTACTTTCACGCAGAATCGGCCGGCCGGTGCGCTTAGTGCCTTCAGCGGAGTCTAGCTTCCGGCAGAACTCGCGGCACGCGGAGGTCTTCAAAGCCCGAGTCGGCGTGAAAGCCGATGGCACGATCACGGCGCTCGACGTCGATCTTATCGTCGACACCGGCGCGTATACCACCGGTGGCGCTACCGCGGCGCACAATTCCGTGATTTCCGCCTGGGGTTGCTATCGCATTCCGCATTTGCGCATCAAGGGCCGCTGCGTTTACACCAATAAAGTTCCCGCCGGCCACACCCGCGCCACGGGCAAGGTACAAACGACATGGGGCATTGAGTGCACCATGGACTGCGTGGCGCGTCAGATGGGGATCGATCCCTACGAGTTTCGCAAGAAGAATGTTCTGCTGCGCGGCGATTTCGTTTGCCAAGGCACGCCGCGCATGGACACCGATTACCTCGACTTGATGGCGGAAGCGATCGCGGGCATCGGTTGGGACGGCAAAGCAAACTTAAGATCGGGCAATGAAACCGGCGGCTCGCGCTGGGCGCGTGGACGCGGCATGGCGTTGAGCTTGCGCCATGGATCACAAGGCGGCGGCCGAGCCTATGCGTTGGCGACGATGGATGCGCGCGGAATCGTCACGATTCAACACAATGCGCCGGAAATCGGCCAGGGCACGCACAATCTATTCAGCGTAGTGGCGGCGCAAACCTTGGGCATTCCGCAGAGCCAGATTCAGGTGCGCACGCCGGACACGGCAGTGAATTTGCCGTTTGCCGGCGTCAGCGCCCAGCGCACAACCATGCAGATGGGCAACGCCGTACAGAGCGCCTGCGGCAAGCTCAAGGAAGAGCTTTTTTCACTAGCGGCACAAGCGAAGGGCGGCAAGCCGGAAGAGTGGCAATTGATTGAAGGACGGCTTTGCTGGGCCGAAACCAGTTTTTCCATTGCTGAAATTATTCGGCTCATCGGCGGCGGGGTGGTTTTGAAAGCGATCGGCTACCATAGCACGCCGCCCATGGTAAAGGATTCGGCCTTCGCCGGCATGGACCATTGGGCGCCGAGCGGCGCCGCCGTCGACCTCGAAGTAAACCGTGACACTGGCGAGCTGCGCATTCTTGGCTATGCCGTGATCGCTGATGCGGGCAAAGCGATTCACTATCCTTCCGCCAAGGCGCAAGCGGACGGCGGCGCGGTGATGGGGTTCGGCCATGCGCTCTTCGAAGAGACGATCTATCAGGACGGGCAGTTTCAAAACGGCGACCCTTTCCAGTATCGCCTGCCGGTGATGAAAGATATTCCAGAAAATTTTTACTCCTCGATGCTGGAGAAGGGCGACGGTCCGGGGCCCTTCGGTTCCAAAGGCATGGCGCAAACATCGATCGTGACCGTCGGGCCCGCCATCGGCAATGCCGTATATGATGCGCTCTGCGTGCGCATCCGGTCTCTGCCGATCACGCCGGAAAAAATTCTCCGGGCGATGGGAAAAATCTGAGCATCAAATCGGCAAACGGCTGATGGCCGTGGGGGCGGGCGCCCTGCCTGCCCGTTCTGGGGCAACCACAGGGGGTTGCCCCTACACAAAATATTAGATGGCGAGATACGAATGATTGGATCACTTGAGCTTTTCCAGCCGACGACCGTGCAAGAGGCTTCTCAAGCACTCGCGGAGCTCGGCGACAAGGCCAGAATCTATGCTGGCGGCGCGGAGTTGCTGTTGCTGCTGCGTAACGGGTTACTGCAATCGGAAGTGTTAGTCGACGTCAAGCGAATCGAACGGCTGCATCGACTTGAAATGGACAATGGTGTGCTGCGGATCGGCGCTTGCGTCACGCACCACGCGTTGGAAAACAGCGCGCTTGTGCGCGAGCATGCGCCGGCGTTGGCTTACGCCGAATCGCAGGTCGCGAACGTGCGCGTCAGAAATCAGGGAACCCTCGGCGGCAATCTCGCTTTCAACGATCCTCACTCTGATCCCGGAACCGTCTTGCTCATTCATGACGCTTGGCTTGCCACCGGAAACCAAAACAGCGAACGGCGCGTGGCGCTCAGCGACTTTTTCGTGGATATGTACGCGACGGCTCTCGAAGCGGGGGACCTTCTCCTTGAGGTCGAAATTCCCCGGTTGCCCGCGGCTATGAAAAGTGTCTATCAGCGGCTGCATCGTTATCAACGCCCGACCCTCGGCGTGGCGGTTGGCGCAGCTATGAGACACGGCGTGATCGAAGAAGTGCGCTTGGCAGTCGGCTGCGTCGGGCCGAAAGCCGAGCGCTTGACTGAGCTTGAGCGCAAACTTAGCGGCGCCAAACTGAACGACGCCAGGCGCATTCTGAGCGAGGAAACAAAATATCTGCGCGCTTTGCTGCGTCCGGTGGATGATCTTTTGGGCAGCGCGGACTACAAGCTGTACATGACGGGCGTCATGCTGGCAGATGCGCTGGAGCAGGCGGGGCAAAATGGCAATGGCTAGCGATCTTAAAAAGACTTTTAACGCATCTCTCACAGTGAACGGCGCACCTTGGTCGGGCGCAGTGGCGATCGAAGAAACTCTGTTGGAGCTTCTCCGTAACCGGCTGCATCTCACCGGGACGAAGCGCTCCTGCGAAGCCGAAGTGTGCGGCGCCTGCACGGTGCTGGTCGACAACCAACCGATGAGCTCGTGCAACTATCTGGCGTTCGAGGCGCACCAAAAATCCGTGATCACCATCGAAGGCGTTGCGCTCGGCGACGAACTAGATCCGCTCCAAGAAGCCTTTATCCGCAATATCGGCGCGCAGTGCGGTTACTGCACGCCGGGGCAAATCATGGCGGCGAAGGCGCTGTTGATTGAAAATCCGCATCCCACCCGCGAACAGATTGCCGAATGGCTCAGCGGCAACATTTGCCGCTGTGGCGCCTACGGCGCCATCGCGCAATCGATTCTCGAAGCTGCTCAAGAATACCAGAAGTGAAAGGCTTCCTTCCCTGATGAAAAATTTGGTTCTCGCGGTGTTGTCTCTCGTTGCACTGGCCGGCGCGCCGCCTAGTTGCGCGATAGCCGCCGATAAGATTCGTATTTCCGTGACCAATTTTAACATGAGCTTTTTGCCTTCGGGTTTGGCGGTTAAAAGAGGCTTTTTCAGAGAGGAGGGATTGGAAGCCGAAGTCATTCGCATGAACGGTAACGTGGCGATCACAGCGCTCGCGAGCGGCGACACGGATTACACCATGATCTTCGGCTCAGTCGTGCGTGCCGCGATCCGCGGCTTGCCCATGAAAGTCGTCGCCAGCTTGATCGATGGCTCGACGCATGCGCTCATCACGCGGTCCGATTTCAAATCCGCCAGGGATCTCAAAGGAAAAACGCTCGGCATTCAAGCGTATGGCGCTACCGACCACGTCGCGGCGACGATGATGTTCAAGCACTTTGGCGTCGACGCGGAAAAAGAAATTAAGGTCGTTGCATTGGGACCCGCCGCAGCTCGGTTATCTGCATTGAAAGAGGGCATAGTGGAAGCGGCGGTGATATCGCCGCCGGCCGACGAAGAAGCGAGAAAGCTCGGGTTTAACATCATCGCGCGAGCCTACGAGCTTTTCAGATTTCCTTTCGTCGGATTAGGGACGCATACGCGGAAAATCAAAGAACGGCCCGATGAGATTAAACGAACGATTAAGGCATTGATCAAGGCAAATCGTTTCATCCGCCAGAACCGCGAAGGCACGATTGAGACGCTCGTAGACTGGGGCCGGACCACGCCGGCGCTGGCGGCGACCGCGTACGATTCCGCGTTCAAAGTTTACAATCTCGATGGGAACATCCCGGAGGACGGTCTCCTCACGGTCATCGATCAGGCGATCAAGGAAACCAAGCTGACACGCCAAGTTGCGATGGGGGAGGTTGCCGATACGACCTTGCTCCGGGAAGCGCAGAAAGAGCTGGGGATCAAAGGACGATGAGAAAAATCAAAACCCGACTAGGAATATCCGTTCCGCTCTTTATTCTAGTCGCTTGGTTTCTCGGCGAGGTCGCCAATGCCGCCGACAAAGTCAGAATCTCGGTATCGAGCTTGGACGCCGCTTTCTTCACACCCGCCGTGGCTCTCAAGCGCGGATTTTTCAAAGAGGAAGACATCGACGCGGAAGTCATCCGCATGAACGCCAATATCTCGGTGACGGCGCTGGCCACCGGAGACATCGATTACACGACAATCTTCGGCTCGGTGGTGCGTGCGGCGATGCGCGGTTTGCCGGTCAGAGTCGTGGCAAGTTTCCTCGACAGCCCCACGCAGATGTTGCTGGCTCGTCAGGAGTTCAAGGCCGTCAAGGAGCTCAAAGGCAAGACCCTCGGAGTGAGCACCTTCGGCGCCACGGCCGATGTGGCGGCGCGGATGATGCTCAGGTATTCGGGCGTCGATCCCGAAAAGGACATGAAAATAATCGCTCTGGGCGCCGATCAAGCACGGTTTACCGCGCTGAAGGAAGGCATCGTCGACGTTATCGTGATCTCGCCGCCGGCGGATGTGGAAGGGCGAAAGTTCGCGTTTCGCGTGTTGGCGAGAGCTTATGAGCTGTTTAACTTTCCCTTCGTCGGACTGGGAGCCAACGTCAAGAAACTCAGCGATAAGCCCGACGAGGTCAAACGAGTCATTAAAGCGCTCATCAAGGCCAATCGTTACATTCGCAGCAACCGCGACGGTTCGATCCAGACGCTGACGGAATGGAGTCGAACGTCGAAAGAAAATGCCAGCCTCTCCTATGATTCCGTGGTGCGAGTTTTCAACGCGGACGGCAGCATTCCCGAGGACGGGCTGCAGGCGGTGATCGAAGCAGCCATGAAGGATGCCAAGCTAACGCGGCAGGTTTCGGCCGCCGAGGTTGCAGATGTGACACTCCTGCGAGAAGCGCAAAAAGATTTGGGGATTAAGGCACGATGACGGATCGATTGAATATTTTTATGGGACTGAAGCGAGAACGGCCTTCAGCGGAAATGAAAACAAATAGCGGGCCAAAAGCCATCATGTTGGCGAAGGGCGGCATCCAGACATCCAATCGAAGGATGAAATCACAGCACCTGGATTTCAGCGGGTGCCGGAATGACGCCCGCAGGTATCGCGTGTCAAGCCTTAGTAATAAGCTTAGCGCGACGTTTCTGTTCCTTGTAGTTTTTGGCCTGACGTGGGCACGCGTAGAATTCAGCGCGGCACAGACGCTGGAGAAAGTCCGCATCGGCATGCCGAGCCTATCGTTGAGTTTCATCGCGCCCCAGGTGGCTTACGCAAGGGGGTTTTTTCGTGAAGAGGGCATCGATGCCGAGATCATCCGCATTGCGACCAACATTGGGATCGTTGCCGTAACGACCAAGGAGATCGGCTATACCACGGCGGTGGGCGCCGGCCTGCGTAGCGCGGTCAAAGGCTTGCCGCTCAAAGTGGTTATCTATTTCAATGGTCGCCCGCTCCATGTCTTAGTGGCCAAGCCTGAAGTAAAGTCGTTGGTTGATCTGCGCCGCAAAGTGATCGGCTTCGCCGGCTACGGCGATTCCACTGAATTCATGCTGCGCGATGCTCCGGCAGGCGGGACTGGAATTGGAAAAGGACGTGCAGGCATTTCAGGTGTCGGGCAGTGGACAGAGGTTGCTGGCCTTGCTCACCGGGAAACTGGACGCGGCGATCGTGCCGCCGCCGTTTAATTTCGAGGCCGAAAGCAAAGGCTTTGTCCGTCTGATCACTGCCGCCGATGTTTTCGAGACCAGCGTCTCTGGCCTGGCACTGCACGTCGACACGCTCAGAGACAAGCCGGCTCAGGTCAAGAGAATGTTGCGCGCGCTCTTGAAGGCGCAGAATTTTATAAGAAGCAACAAAACGGAAAGCGTGCGCGTGATTGCAAATTGGCTGAAACTAGAACCTGGCATTGCGCAAGCTTCCTATGACATTTACGTGAAAGGCATGAGCCTCAACGGCATAGTGTCTGAGCGAGTTTTGGCGAGCGACATCGAGCGCGCGCGCCAAGAGCAACAGGTGAAGGAGACGGTCCCGGTCGGCAAAATCGTCGATTTCGGCATGCTCAGGGAATCGTTGCATGAGTTGGGCATGCGCTAATACTGAAGGATGCTTCCCTTCGCCGCCTTTTTCAAACAGCAGATGATAAGGAAACCAGCGGATGATATTTATAGTTATAAGTCTACTGCTCGTTAGTGTTTTTAACCCGGCTGAAAGCCTGGCCGCCGATCGAGTTCGCTTTGCTTACCCGGCAAAAAGTTTGAATTACCTGCCCATTACCATCGGACGCGACAAAGGGATGTTTCAGGGCGAGGGCATCGATCTGCAGTTGGTTCTCGTCGCTTCGACGATTCAGGTGACGGCGCTGACGACGGGAGATATCGATTTCTCCGGCGCCCAGTCGCAGGTGATGGCCGGCGCGGCGCGCGGCTTACCGGTCAAAGTTGTTGGCTTCCTTACGACGAAACCTTCGTTTTGGCTGATGGCGAAGCCCGAGATCAAGGCGGTGGCCGAGCTCAAAAGCAAGATCGTTGGCATTACCGCCATCGGCTCTTCGACCGATACGCTCGCGCGTTATGTGTTGGCCAAGAACGGCTTGGCGCCGGATCGGGAAGTCGCATTGATCGGCACCGGCACGACTTCGAATATCCTAACCGCGATGAAAGCCGGCACCATCGACGCCGGGGTGTTGTCGCCGCCATTTAATGCTATGGCGACGCAAATGGGTTATCGTACGCTGGCTTATTTCGGCGATTACGTGGAGCAATCGCTTTCGGGGCTCGGAAC
>JBEVIO010000161.1:0-4921 GCA_040510635.1 Binatia bacterium
GCTCGTAAACTTGCCGTGCTCGAACACCAGCGCCACGATCGGTCGGCCTAAAACCGCCAGCCCGACCGCGGAGTGAATACACAGGAGAAAAACCAGCGCCAACGAGTGTGCCAGTGTTTGGCGAAATTCGATATAGTCCGGATTCGTCGTGCTGCGCGACAACGGCGGCAATGCCGCGGTCGCGATGGCGACGCCGAAAACGCCGATCGGAAACTGCATGAAACGGAAAGCGTAGCTCAACCAAGATACCGGGCCGTTCAGCACGGCGCCGGTCGCCGCATCGACGATTTCCGAAGCGAAGTTGGTGTTCACAAAAACATTGATCTGGACTGCAGCGGTGCCGATGATCGCGGGGCCCATGAGGCGCATGATCTGACGCACTCCCGGATCCGTGAAGTTCAGCATGGGCCGGTATCTGAAACCGGCGCGGCGCAGACTGGGCCACTGCACGGCGAACTGGAGAAAGCCGCCGACGAGGGTGCCGAATGCCATGCCTTCGATGGCACTGAGACCGAGAAAATTTCCCAACGTGAAACCGAGAAATAATCCGCCGATGATCGAGCCCAGATTGAAAAACACCGGGGCGATGGCCGGAATCGCGAAGTTGTTGCGCGCATTCAATATGCCCATCGCTTTTGCGGCGAGCGCGATCAGCAGCAAGAACGGAATCATGATGCGGGTCAGGTGTATGGTCAACTCCGCCTTGCCGGGCACGTCGAAAAAACCGGGAGCCAGTAAATAGACGATGGATGGCGCAAAGATCCAACCGACAATGCAGATTAGGCCCAGCAGGATCATCAACGCCGTGGCGACCCGATTTGATAAACGAAAGGCTTCCTCTGTGCCTTTGCTTTGCTGAACCTGCGTAAAGGTGGTGACGAAAGCCGCGGACAGGGCGCCTTCGGCGAACAAATCGCGCAGCAAATTCGGAATCCGGAACGCGGTGAGAAAAGCATCGTACTGGAGTCCGGCACCGAATAACGCGGCGAACACCTGATCGCGCACCAATCCCAATATGCGGCTCGCCATGACTGCTAGGCTGATGACACCGGCATTGCGCGCGACGCTGGCGCGGCCGTGTTGAATGCGATCTTTTTCCATGATTATTGCGACGGCTATTTGAATACGGGTAGCATGAAACGCGCGGTGCGTCGACGCGACACCTGCGAGCGCTTGGCGCGCAGCTCCGAGCGCTCACAAATATTTTCCCAAAGCACAACACTGATCGTTGACAGGACGCCCGCTCTTCGCATAGCCTCCGGCATCTCGCAACGATGAAACCTTGGACTTGGCTATTGCTATCCAGCTCACGCTTCACAACTCTATTGCTGCGTCAACGCGAACGATTGAAAGCAGCGGAAGGAGCTGACGAAAATGCCTGAGCGCTCAAAACAGTTCTGTTGCGCAATCATGTGTCTGGTCACGGCTTGGATCGCGCCGTCCGCTTGGGGCCAGAACGAGCCTTTTTACCAAGGCAAAACACTACGGTTCGTGGTCGGCTCGGCGCCGGCTAATTTCTACGACTCTTGGGCGCGCTTGATCGCGCGCTATTGGGGCAAGCATATTCCGGGGAATCCCAATGTGATCGTGCAAAATATGCCCGGCGCGGGTTCCATCACGGCGGTCAATTATGTTTATGGCGTCGCCAAGGCCGACGGCTTGACGGTGGTTCTGCCGAACAACAGCATCTACATCGAACAACTGATCGGACGCCGGGAGGCGCAGTTCGACCTGCGCAAATATCACTGGCTCGGTTCGGCGGCTCAGGAATCGATTATGTTCTACATGCGCGCGGATACGCCGTACAAAACCGTCGGCGAAATCATCAGGGCCAAACAACCGCCCAGTTGCGGCGGCTCGGGAACCACCAGCTCGGATTACATCGTGGCGAAGATTCTGGAGCTGGCGGTGGGCGCGAAGATCAACTCGGTTTCGGGTTATCAGGGCGGCAGCGACGCTGATCTGGCGGTGGAAAAAGGCGAGATCGTTTGCCGCGCGCATACGCTCGCGTCCCATTTCGGCCGCGAGCCGTTCAATTCCTGGCACAAGAAGGGATTTGACCTTCACCTGCTTCAATCCGGACGCAAGCGCGATCCGCGCGCGCCGGAGGCGCCGACTCTGTATGAGGTGTTGGAGGAATTTAAGGTTCCGGATGGAAAGCGTCGCGTCGCCCAGGCGCTGTTGTCTGGCGGTGAATTCGGCCGTCCGGTGTTGGTGACGCCGGGAACACCGCGGGATAGAATTAAAATTCTCCGCGATAGCTTTCGCAACGTCATGAAAGACGCAGACCTCTTGGCAGAGGCGAAGAAGAGCCGGATGGATGTGGAGTACACCGCGGGCGACGAGTTGGAGGCATTGCTCAAAGAAGTCTTGACCCAGCCTCCCGAGGTAATCGAACAAGCGCGAAAAATCTTAGGCAATTAACCGGAGGAAAATATGGACGTCACCGCAAAGCTGGCCGAGTTCGTGACCGATCTTCATTACGAAGCGATACCGCGCGAAGCGGTAGAGACTGCAAAAATCGCCGTGCGCGATGGTCTCGGCGTGGCGCTCGCCGGCAGCAGAGAAGAGGACGCGAGGATCGCGGCCGAAATCGCGCGCCAGGAAGGCGCCCGGGAGGAGACGAGCGTCATCGGCCAAGGCTTCAAAACCTCCGCGTTGAATGGCGCGCTCGCCAACGGCACCGCGGCGCACGCCCTCGACTTCGATCACAGCTTTACGATGATGGGTCAGCCGACCGCGCCGATCGTTCCGGCGACCTTTGCCCTGGGAGAATCGCTCGGGGCGAGCGGGAGTCGAATGATCGAAGCTTACGTCGCCGGTTTTGAAGTCACGGCGAAACTGGTTCACTCGTTGCGCGACAGCGGCCACGACGGCTGGCATGCGCCGAGCACGTTGGGTTCCTTCGGCGCGGCAGCGGCATGCGGCAAACTGCTTGGCCTCGATGCTGCGCAAATGCAAATGGCGTTAGGTATCACGGCGTCGATGGCGAGCGGCATTGTGGCCAACTTCGGCACCATGACCAAACCTTTACATGTCGGTCTGGGCGCGCGAAACGGCGTCCTGGCGGCCAAACTCGCGCGCGGCGGTTACACGGCGAACGCGAAAGCGATCGAAGGCGGCTTTGGATTTTACCAAGTGTTGCATCAAGACGCGCCGATTAACGAGCCAGCGATCGAAGAACTGGGCCGCTCCTATGCGCTCGTGATCGACGGCCTACGCATCAAGCCGTATCCTTGCGGCGGTCTCACCCATCAAGTGATCGATTCGGTGCTCGAGTTCAGAGCCAAACACGGCTTGACCGCTGAGATGATCGAGCGGATCGACGTCGACGTGGTCAAGCACACTTTCGACAGGATCGTTTTCCGCGTGCCGCAAACCGGCATCCAGGGCAAGTTCTGCATGCCTTATCTGGTGGCGCGGGCGATCATCGACGGCAAGATCGGGTTGCATATTTTTACCGACGGCGCGGTGCGCGATCAAAATGTGCTAAAGCTCGCCGAGCGAGTGCAGATGAATCTGGATTCCAATCTGAAAAAGACCGACGCCGCAGGTCGTCCCTGCCGCGTCACGATTCGCTTGAAAAACGGGCAAACCTTCGTTCGCGAAGCGCAGCACGCCAAGGGCGGCCCGGAACATCCCATGACCGAAGACGAGCTCCGAGGAAAATTTACCGAATGCGCGCGGGAAGCGCTCGACGCGAGCAGCGCCGCGCGGGCTTTGGACACCATCGAAAAGTTGGAGACGGTTGCCGATATCCGTCCGCTGTGCGAAATCCTCAGGAGCTGATGTTTGTTATTCACCTCCACTAGATGCGTGACACTCTCGGCGTTTGCCTGATTCGAGCGATTGACGCTATAAAGTTTCATGCGCACGGAAACGGCGACGCCGGGGTTGGAGGATTATTTTCATGGCCGTTAGAACAGGCGCTGATTATGTCCGCGCGCTGCGCGACGGCCGGGAAGTCTGGCATGCCGGGCGGCGCATCGAGGACGTGACGGCGCACTCGGGGTTCACCGGCACGATCAAGACGCTCGCCGATCTGTACGACAAACAGCACACACCCGAATACCGCGAAGTGATGACGCTGGAGCATGAAGGCGAGAGGCTATCATGCAGTTACCTCGCGCCGAAAAATGCCGAGCAGCTGGCGCAGAAGCGGCGCAATATCGAATTCTGGGCGCAGCAGACCTTTGGCCAAATGGGCCGTTATCCGGATTTCTGCGCGCAACTTGTCGTCGGGCTTTTCGACTGGGCGCATGTCATCGAAAAGTATGACAAACGATGGGCCGACAATGCCCGGAATTACTATCTTCATTGCCGGCGCAACGATCTTTGTTTGACCCACGCGCTCACCGACCAATATTATGACCGCTCGAAGCGAGCGAGCGAACAGCAAGACCCGGATTTGATTCTGCACATTGTCGGCGAAACCAACGCCGGCCCGGTGGTGCGCGGCTTGCGCACGCTGGCGACCTTGGCGCCGATCTCCGATGAAGTTTTGGTTTATCCCAACCGGCCGCGCGAGCCGGATGAAGCCGACTATGCCATCGCCTTTGCAGTGCCGATGAATACGCGAGGCTTGAAAATCATCTGCCGCGATCTTTACGCCGAGCACGCCGATCCCGAGCGCCATCCCTTGACCACGCGCTTCGATGAAGTCGACGCGGCGCTGATCTTTGATGACGTGGTTGTGCCGTGGGAGCGGGTGTTTGTTTACAAAAATCCGCAACTGCTCGCCGGCATCCTTTACATTCACACGTGGGCGCAATACTCGACGATGCTCCGGCTGGTTACCAAGCTCGAAGGCTTTCTCGGTATCGCCCAGCTCTTGACGCAGTACGCCAAGCGGCAATCGAACGTTTCATCGCAGCTGCTCCTGTCGTCGCTGATGCAGGACATCGAGATTCTGCGCTCATGC
>JBEVIO010000162.1:0-8756 GCA_040510635.1 Binatia bacterium
TCTCACGGCGCCGCTGACAATGGCCAGATAGGCTCCTAAGAGCAAAAATGTGATCAGAAGATTTCTTTTCCAATGATCGCTCAACGCGATTCCGAAAGGGATCCCGGTTAGAAAACCAATAATGTGCGCGACGTAAGCGACGTGCGGGTCGTAGCCCGGTATCCGGCTCTTCTCGTAGACTACGACGACGTTGTAGATGAAGTAGAGGATCGCGATCAATCCCTGCGGCGCGAGAAATAGCCAGGAAAACTTGAGCGGCCGCACGAGCATCACGCACCCCGCCAATGCGAAGATTGCGGCCGAGGCGCCTAACATTCCCGTTCCGCGCGGCAAGAAGAACAGGCCGAGGATGAAGCTTGTGAAACCGCCCGTGAAGAAAACCAGCACGAGGTTGCGCAGGCCGACGGTTTTTTCCAACGTGTTTCCGAAGACGAATAGAAAGAGCATGTTCCCGAACAGGTGCAGCACGCTGGCATGAACGAACAGCGCCACGACCAGGGTCCAGACTTTGCCTTTTTCGAGATTGTCAAAACTGAAGATAAGATTCTCTTGGGCGAATAGCGGATTCTGTTGCCACGCCCAGAGGCTGGCCACAACGCAAGCCAGTATCAGTACCGAGTTAACCTTCAAGGAAAAAATACCGCATCAGGCAACCCTATCGACTTATTGCGCGATCCAACCGGATCACGGAATGGAAATTTCCGCGTGGCAACCGAGTTCGGATCGTTCCGCCGTTCGAATCGAGCGCGCTTCACATCGTGACGCCGGCGCTCTATACGACGTTCTCTGCCTAATCGTTCGACCCTCAGACCTCGAATGATTGCCTGCTCCGCAAAATTTTGGTGTTCAGATTTGCGTGACGTCCATGGTTTTCGGCGCGGACGGTTTCGGCTCGATGCGGAGTAGCCGCGTGAGATTTTTGCCGAGGATTAAATCGAGCTGATCGGAATTGAGGCCAGCGTATTTGACGATCTTACCGATTTCGAAACCGAACGGCAGGGTCGGGTGATCCGAACCGTAAACAACCCGTTCGGGACCGAGCGCGCGGACGACGTTGGTTGTAATATCAGGATAGCCGTTCGACGCCGTGTCAAAATACAAATTATCTCGGTTGCGCGCCGCGACGATCGCCTCCTGATGACCTTCGAAGCCAGCCGAGTGGGCGATCACAAAATTGGCCCTGGGGAAATTGCTCGCGAGATCGGCGATCAACGTCGGCGCGCAGTTCCACGAGTTGCCGCTGTGCACCAGGAGCAAAAGCTTTTCCGCTTGCGCCGCTTCTACGATCGGGAACATCAACTCGGGATCGTTCACGCGGTTGCCGGAGAAATCCCGCAACGGATGGATTTTTAGGCCGAGCGCGCCTTTCGCCGCATAGTCGTGAACATCGGCCACCGCCTTGGCGCCGAAGTAAGGGTTGATCCGCGCAAAGGCGACAATGCGCGTCGGGTGCTGCTTCATGGCGGCGATAATCCGCTCGTTTTCAACGCGATAATCGGTGTGCGGATTGGCTTTGGGAAAACCCACCACCATATCGACGCCGCAGGCGTCCATGTTGGCGAGCAACTCATCCGGTAGGTAGGAACTCGACGCCGTCGTCGAGCGCGCCGGTCGCATGCCAACATGCACGTGTTGATCGATAACGAAGTGATCGCGTCCAGCTTTGTCGGTAATCATGGAAAGTTCCTCCTCTTCGTTCTCGCTCGCTGGATAGATTTAGCTGATAGACCGACCTATAACACGTCGTTGACGAATTGTGTCAAGCGGTCGATCGAATCCGCTGGCTATCGTTCGCGCCGACGCATTGACAGATCAAGCTAAACTGAAATAGGGTTTTGTTAAGCTTGTAGTCAACGGGCAAGGAGCGCGTTACATGAGCAAACGGTTCAGACTTGTGTTCATCGTCGCTTTTTTTCTTGGCGGCGGCGCACAATCTTCGGCGCAAGAAAAAACTTCACTGCCGGTGACTTACTCTGCTACTAACGCGAACATGCTGAGCCTCTGGGTCGCGAAAGACGCCGGATACTTCGACGAGCAAGGCTTGGACGTGCACACGCTTTTGATTCGCGGCGGCTCGCTCGCGGTCCAACTCCTGGTTACGGGCCAAAGCCCCATCGGCCTGATCGGCGGCACCTCCGCGGCTTACGCCTACCTTCAAGGCAACAAAGACGTCGTCATCATCAGCCGGCTGCAAAACGTCATGGCGTACACGCTGGGCGCCAAGCCTGAAATTCAAAAACCGGAAGACATCAAGGGAAAAAAGTTGGCGGTCAGCCGTTTCGGCTCGACCTCTGATTTCGTTGCCGAATACGCGCTAAAGCACTTGGGGTTGAAGAAAACCGACGTCACAATGATTCAAATCGGGCTCGAGGGCGACCGGTTGCTTGCGATGCAGCGGGGCGATATTTCACTGTCGGTTTTCTCACCGATCATCACACCGGTGGTGAAGAAAGCCGGCATGCGCATCCTGCTCGATTTGGAAGAGCTCAAAGTTCCCTACCTGCTCACCGGACACGGCACGACACGGAGCTTCTTGGAAAAGAATCGCTCCGTGGTCGTCAAGTTTATGCGAGCATCCATGCTCGCGATAAAACGGCTCAAAAGCGACCGGCCGTTTGCCGAAAAAGTCCTTGCCAAATACGTCCGCACCTCCGATCAAGAAGCAGTAAAAACAGCGCTGGAGCACCAAATAAAAATCCTTCCCGACATACCCACTCCGTTCGAGGATGGCATAAAGACGATCCTCGAAGATCTCGCAAGGAGCACGCCGGAAGCGAAGAACGTCGCTCCGGCCGCGCTGATCGATGCATCCGTGGTGCGCGAGGCCGCTAAGGGGCTCTAAAATTGAATTCGGTTCCGACGAGTACAGAGCTGTCATGACCGAAGAGAATTATTCTGGCGTTAGGCTTTTTCCGGTATGATGGTATTAGCTTCTCCCTGGTAATTTCCGCGCAGGAGATCGAAAGCCTGGCCGTCGGCTATTCTTCCCTGGCCGGCCATCACACGCCGATGTGGATCGCGGTAGATGATCGCATCGGCAAAAAATACGGCATCGACTTAAAAGCGCTGTACGCCGCCCGACCGCGCCCGCAACAGTTGCTCAATGAGTGACGACGTTCCAATCGTCGTCGCCACCCGCAGCGGCGCGACGCCGCTGACGGTACCACTGCCATTGCTCGCGGCAAAATGGGTTTTCGTGAGTTCGGCAACTACGATGCGTTGGGCATCATCTTTCCGGCCAACACGGTGACAACACTCAGGTTAATTTCCTGGACGAAAGCGCGGCGTCACGGTTAGCCAATGCGCTAACTCCTCAACGCCGATACGCCAGCTCGATCGTCTCGCCTTAATGATAAATTGAATCGGGATCCGCGACTGTATCGTATTAAAACCTTCTATCTTCCTCCCTGCGGGAGTATCCCTCTGAAAGATCCGAATCTTTCATTCGCCGCAGTCCCCCCATGTTTGAACATTGTCCGGGCTCTTTCTATAATTTTGCCAAATGCTGAAAATCGCCACTTGGAACGTCAACGGGATCCGTGCGCGTGAGGCTCAGGTTCTTGACTGGATCGAGCGCGAGCGGCCGGATGTGGTCTGCCTGCAGGAGCTCAAATCGACCGTGGCTCAGGTGCCGGCGGCGCTCTGCGAGCTGCAGGGATATCGCTGTTATTGGCACGGTGCGCGTGCTTACTCGGGCGTGGGATTACACATCCGGCGCGACGCATTTGGCGACGAGCCGCAGTTTCGCCATCCCGCTTTCGACGTCGAAACTCGTATCGTGACGGCGCAGGTCGGCAATTTCCTCTTCGTCTCGGTCTATGTGCCGAACGGCGGCAAAGATTTCCTCGCGAAGATGGAATTTCTGCGGCAGATGGAGGCCTTCATCGGTGACGCGCACGCCGGCGGCATGCGCGTCATCTTGTGCGGCGACATCAATATCGCGCGCAGCGAACGTGACGTGCACCCTAAAGAGCGCAATCCCAACGTGGTGGGCCAGCGGCCAGACGAAAGAGAAATCTTCGAGCGCCTCCTGGCGCGTGGACTCGTCGACGTCGGCCGCGCGCTTGACCCGGACAATGATAATCTTTTCACCTGGTGGGCGCCGTGGCGGAAATTGCGTGAGCGCAATATCGGTTGGCGCATCGATTACATACTGGCGAGCGAACCCTTGGCGGCTAAGGCCGCCCGGTGCATCGCCTATCGCGAGGTGGGCACCAGCGATCATGCGCCGCTTATCGCGGAGTTCGACCTCAATGATGAGGAAAGCAAATCGTAAGACTCGTGAATCGCTGTGGTTCGATATCGGATGGTTCACCGCAGAGACGCGCGGAGGACGCCGAGGGGAGATAAAAAAATAATCTCTGCGAACTCTGCGGTGAATCCGGCTTTTATTCAGAGTGGAAGCGGCGACCAGCCAAGAGTGCGTGTAACGAGATGAAAAAGCCTACTAAGAAACCCCGTTCGCCGGCGCCCGACTTGAGCATCTTCGGCAAACTCGCCGAGTACAACCGCAAGCGCCGCTTCGAGGTGACGCCGGAGCCTGCCGGCAAGCCGACGCGCGCACGAAAAAAAGTCCTGGAATTCGTCGTCCAAAAGCACCGCGCGAGCCGCTTGCATTACGATTTCCGCCTGGAGCACGACGGCGTCATGCTTTCCTGGGCCGTTCCCAAAGGTCCGTCTCTCGATCCAGCGAACAAACGCTTCGCCATGCAGACCGAAGACCATCCCATCGAATACAACCAGTTCGAAGGCGTGATTCCGGAAGGCGAGTACGGCGGCGGAACCGTGATGATCTGGGATCGCGGTACCTGGGAGCCGGAAGTCGACGATGTCGACGCGGCGCTCGCCAAGGGCGATCTCAAATTCACCCTGCACGGGGCCAAGCTCAAGGGCTCATGGGTACTGGTGCGGATGCGCGGTCGACAATGGCTCCTGATCAAGCACCGCGACAAAGCCGCGTCCAACTTGGACATCGCCGCGGCCAAACCGCGCTCGGCAGTATCCCGCCGGACGTTGGCGGGAATTGCGCGGCGCGCCAGCGCCACCCCACGCCAGCTGAAGCAGGCCGAGGAAGCCGATCAAATCAATATGCGGAACTAAGCCACATTTTTTTAGTCAATGAAAATGCTGTTTGTCGCCTCGATTTGCCAAAAGGCAATCGTCTTCATGATAAAGGAGGCAACTGTCGCAGATACTCGCGCCGCAGGAGTGACAATTGAATTCGTCGCCGTGGCGAATCTCGTGCCTGCACTCAGCGCATTCTATGGTTCCATTGATCAGTTGAAACATCAGAAATTTCGTTTTTCACAGCCACCGTTCGAAAACAGCCGCATCCCTCCCAGTGCGGCACCTGCCGCTTAGCACGGTATCATCAAGCCGAGCAATGAAAAAACTCCGATCGACTATTTTTTCGCCGATTGGCGCAGCGCAGCGCTAAACAACGCATCAACATTTCAAGCAATCACAAACCGCATTATCAAAAACACACGCTTCGCCGCGACGCACCTTTGGATCAACTTGGACACAGGTCGAAGCTATTCGTCTTGACTCTCGGCTCTGCCTGTTGGAGAATCCGGCAGCAATCTACAAGGAGACCCAAATGATCACAGCCAATGACTTGAAGGGCATTATGGCGATGATGCCGGCGTTTACGACTAAGGACGGCGATCGGATCGATGCGACGGATACCGTTGATACCGACGAGCTTACGCGCGCCGTGGACAGATTGATTCGCGACGGCGGCGTTAACGTGCTCACGACCACCGGAAGCTTCGGCGAGTTTCACACGCTGCTGTGGGACGAGCAGAAAAAACTAATCGAAGCGACCGTCGCGGCGGTGAAGAAACGCGTGCCGTTGTTCGTCGGTTGTACGAACTTGAATCCGCGCGAGGCGATTCGACAGGCCAAGTTTGCCCAAGATGCGGGCGCGGACGGTTTACTACTCGGCGTGCCCTTCTATTATCAGGCGACGGTGGACAATGCGGTGCAGTTCTACCACGACGTCGCCGATGCGTTGCCCAAGATGGGTGTGATGATTTACCACAATCCGACGCATCATCGGGTGACGATCCCTGTCAGCGCGTTCAAGAAAATCACCGAGAAGCCAAATATCGTCGGCGTGAAAGATTCGCATCGCACGCCACTGCAATTTGTCGAGCTATGCGGTATCACCAAAGGCAAGATGAGCATTTTCGTCAACCAGACGCAGATGTTTCCATATTATCAACTCGGCGCCGCGGGCTGCTGGTCCTATAACGTTTGGATGGGCCCCTCGCCGGTCGTGACTTTGCGCGATGCCTGCCTTGGCCAGGACTGGGAAACCGCTAAGAAAATCTGTCTCGATCTCGAAAGCACCAACAGAGTCGGGCCGAATATCGGCAACCTTTCCTGGCGTGAAAACGCTTTCAAACTGGCAGCGAATGAAGCCGGCTACTGCACCGCAGGTCCATTGCGCGCGCCCTGGCGCATCGTGCCGCAAGAAGTCAAAGACAACAGCAAGAAGATCGCCACGTATTGGAAGACATTGTGCGAGAAGTATCCGCTGGTCGAGGAAGCGGCACGGAAGACGGCGTAGGAGGTGGAGTGATGGAGTTTTGGAACGGTGGGTTGTCGGGAGCCGTCGAATCCAAAAATCCTAGGTGACGCGACATAGTACAATCACAACTAATTTACAGAGGATCCATTGATGTCTGAACATAAGATTATCGACGGCGACGGTCATGTTGTCGAAGACATTGCGAGCATCGTCAAATACATGCCCGAAGAGTACGTCGGCAGAAGCTTTTCGGAAGCGCGCGGCAAAAATCCCTTTCCGCCCATCGATCATCTCCATACCGCCAACCGCCACTTCACGCCCAAGGGCGCCTTCGCCAACGTCGGCCGCGAAGGCTGGGAATTATTTCTTGAGGACGTCGGCATCGGCACGACTGTGCTTTATACCAGCGCGGGTCTCGCCTTCGGCAAGATCGTCAGCCGCGACTGGGCCATCGAGCTGGCGCGCGCTTATAACAATTGGATTTATGACACCTATCTGTCGAAGAGCCCGCGCTTCAAGGCGATGGGCCTGATCCCCTTGCAAGAACCCGCCGAAGCAGTGATCGAGCTCCGCCGTATCGTCCGCGACTTGGGCTTCTCGGGCGCGATGCTGCCGTCGATGGGCGTGAACATGCCGCACCTCGGCTCGGAAAAATATTGGCCGATCTATGGCGAGGCTGAGCGTTTGGGTTGCGCCGTCGCGATCCACGGCGGCGCCCATGAGAATCTCTTGATGGACGACATGAGCCCCTACGCCGTCGCCAATGCGCTCGGCCATCCGATGAGTCAGATGATCGGTTTCGCCGGGATTATTTTTAACGGCGTCTTCGATAAATTCCCCGGCCTGCGCCTCGGCTTCATGGAAGCGGGCTGCGCCTGGCTGCTGACCTGCATGGAGCGCTTCACCGGCTCCTGGGAAAGTCATGTGCAATACGATCCGCGCGGCCGCTTTTTACAATTAAAGAAAGGCGAAAAAATCATCGACTATATTCTGCGCCACATCGATGACGGACAAATCTTCGTCGGCTGCGAGGGCGAGGAGTTGAGCATCGCCGAAGCGGTGCGTATCACCGGCAACAAGCCTTACGTGTTCTCCACTGACTATCCGCACGAAGTCGATGCGCAAACCTGCAAGCATGAATTGGAAGAGCTGCGCGAAAACACCCAACTCAACGCGGCGGACAAAGATGCGATCCTGTTCGGCAACTCGCAAAGGTTTTATCAGTTGGCCCAATGAGTCTAGCGTTTCTTCCCAACCCTAGACGCCAGATGCGAGAACCTAAACTTGGCCACATGCATTCTGGGAGAAAAACCATGACTGACAAGAAGCACAAAATCATCGACGGCGACGGCCACGTGGTGGAAGATCACTCGGCGATCACGGCGCGCATGTCGCAGCAGTTTCGCGAACGGTTCGGGTCGGCACGCGGCCCCTATCCGCCCAACGATCATCTGCACGCCGCGAATGCGCATTTTCTACCGCCGGGGGCTTTTGCAAAAGTCGGCCGCGCGGGTTGGGTCGATTTCATGGAAGACGTCGGCCTCGCCAGCGCCGTGCTCTACCCGACCAACGGTTTATCCTTCGGCCGCGTCGTCAGTTTGGACTGGGCCATCGAGCTGGCCCACGCTTACAACGACTGGATGCACGACGAATATCTCAGCAAGAGCAACCGGTTCCAGGCGCTCGGACTGATCCCGCTGCAAGAGCCGACGGAAGCGGTGAAAGAGCTGCGCCGGATCGTCAAAGGGTTGGGATTCTGCGGTGCGATGCTGCCGAGCACTGGCGTGATCGGCGCGCAGAATCATCTCGGCGACGAAAAATACTGGCCGATCTATGAGGAAGCCAATCGACTTGAATGCTGCATCGGCATCCACGGCGGCGTCCACGATCACATGGGCCTGGACGACATGACGCCTTACGCGCCCGTCAACGCGCTCGGCCATCCCTTCGGTCAGATGGTCAACTTCGCCGGCATTCTTTTTAACGGCGTCTTCGACAAGTATCCCAAAGTCCGCTTCGGTTTCATGGAAGCCGGCGCCGGCTGGTTCGTCAACTGCCTCGAGCGTTTCGAGCGTTCCTGGAATAGCCACGTGCAATACGATCCGCGCGGGCGTTTTTTGAAGCTCCGCGAAAACGAATCGATCACCGATTACATCAAGCGCCACGTGGACGAGGACCGTATTTACGTCGGCGTCGAGGGCGACGAGCTCACCTTGCCCTT
>JBEVIO010000163.1:0-6088 GCA_040510635.1 Binatia bacterium
GCGCCGCTCGTCGCCGTAGTTTTTCTTGATCTCTTTCAATTCTCCGACGATGATCTTGTAGATTTCCTTCTCATCCGCCAAGATGGCGCGCAGTTTTGCGATCACCTCGACAGTCTCCCGGTGCTCCTGCAAAATCTTATCGCGCTCCAGGCCCGTCAACCGCTGCAAGCGCATATCCAGGATTGCCTGCGCCTGAATTTCGCTCAAGCCGAAATTGGCCATCAAACCGTCCTTGGCCACTTTGGGGTCCTGGGAATTGCGGATCAACGTGATGACGGCGTCCAGGTTATCCAGCGCGATGCGCAAGCCTTCTAAAATATGCAGCCGCTCTTCCGCCTTGCGCAGATCGTAAGCGGTGCGCCGGGTCACCACTTCCCTGCGGTGGTCGATAAAGCACTTCAGGGCTTCTTTGAGATTGAGAATCTTGGGCCGGCCGTCGACGATGGCGAGCATGTTGATGCCGAAGGAGTCCTGGAGTCCCGTATGTTTGTAAAGCTGGTTGATAACGATGTCGGCCAGCGTATCCCGTTTCAGTTCTATGACGATGCGCATGCCCTCGCGGTCGGATTCATCTCGGATATCGGCGATCCCTTCTATTTTTTTCTCGTTGACCAGCTCGGCGATCTGCTCGATCAGCCGTTTCTTGTTCACCATGTAGGGGATTTCGCTGATGATGATCTGTTCTTTACCCGTGCGTTTCACCGTTTCAGTGAAGGCTTTGCCGCGCATCTGAACAATGCCTTTGCCCTCAGTATACGCCTGCAGGATGGGCTCTTTGCCGTGAATGAAGCCGGCGGTAGGAAAATCCGGGCCTGGGATATGTTTCATCAACTCCCGGATGGTAATATCGGGATTTTCAATCAGCTCCACCAAACCATCGATGATCTCGCGCAAATTGTGCGGCGGAATATTGGTCGCCATGCCGACGGCGATCCCCGCGGATCCGTTGATAAGAAGGTTCGGGATGCGCGACGGCAGGACCGCAGGTTCTTTGAGCGAGTCATCGTAGTTGGGGTTGAAATCGACGGTTTCCTTATCGATATCGGCGAGCATTTCCTCCGCCAGCGGGGTCATGCGAATTTCGGTGTAGCGCATCGCCGCGGCGTTATCGCCATCGATGGAGCCGAAATTTCCCTGGCCGTCGACTAACGGGTAGCGCAAGTTAAAATCCTGCGCCATGCGCACGATGGTATCGTAAATCGCCGTGTCGCCGTGGGGATGATACTTACCCATGATATCGCCGACCAAGCGGGCGGATTTTTTATACGGCCGGTCTGGTGTATTGCCCGCGTCGTACATTGCGTAGAGCACCCGGCGGTGCACCGGCTTGAGGCCGTCGCGCACATCGGGCAGCGCCCGGCTGATGATGACGCTCATGGCGTAGTCCATAAAGGACTGGCGCATCTCGTCTTCGATATAGACTGGGACCTTTTGTGATTTTAGCGATGCTTCCATAACTAAAAAAAGGAGTTCAAAACGTTCCAGCCGTTCAAAAAGTTCAAACCGTCATCAACGTCTTGATCGTTTTGAACCACTTGAACGTCTTGAACTGGTTTCTGGGTTTTAGATGTCGAGATTCTTGACCGTCAGCGCATGTTCTTCGATGAACTTGCGGCGCGGCTCGACTTCATCGCCCATCAGCGTCGAGAATATATCGTTGGCCTCCACCGCGTCTTCAATCCGCACTTGCAAGAGCACGCGAGTCTCAGGGTTCATCGTGGTTTCCCAGAGCTGTCCCGGATTCATTTCTCCCAGCCCTTTGTAGCGTTGGATGTATTGGCCTTTTTTCCCGGCTTCGAGGATATGCTCCGCCAGCTCGCCGAAGGAGCGGAGCTTTGTCGTTTGCTCGCCGTTTTCAACGGCATAGGGCGGCGCCCCGGGGCTCATCAGCTCGCTGTGCAGCCGCTTAAGCTCTTTGTACTCGACGCTGTTCAAGAACTCGCGGTCGAGCAACGTGCGCAGCCCGGTGCCATTGAATCGCGTTTGGCAGATAAGCTTAAAGCAGCCATGTTCGGCATCTTCTTCCAGCGAACAAGTAAGCGGCGCCTCGTCCGGGGCGACGAGGCCAACGTAGGATTCAAGGTTGGATTGTAATCTCTTGAGCGTGCTTTGATCTTTGAGAGCCTCTTCCGAAAAACCGTCCTCCAGCAGCACGCCCTCGATAACCGCGCGGCTGCGTCTCTTGCGCGCCGCCATCGCCATCAGCCTTTCCCAGCGCAGGACTTTCTTGATGAAGGACTGCAGCGGTTGGCCGACCAAACCGTTGCCCTCAGCCGAAGTCTTGACGCGAATTTCGTCGGTTCCGATCTCGACCAGATAGTCTTCCAGGCCGGTTTCGTCTTTGATATAGCGCTCCTGCTTGCCGCGCTTGACTTTGTAGAGCGGCGGCTGGGCGATAAAAAGATGCCCTCTTTCCACCAACTCCGGCATCTGGCGGTAGAAAAAGGTCAAGAGCAGCGTCCGTATATGCGAACCGTCGACATCGGCATCGGTCATGATGACGATGCAATGGTAGCGCAGCTTCGACTCGTCGTAGTCCTCCTTTATGCCGGTGCCCAAGGCCATAATCATAAGGCGAATTTCCTGAGACGACAGCATCTTATCGAAGCGCGCCTTTTCGACGTTTAAAATTTTCCCTTTGAGCGGCAGAATCGCCTGATTGCGCCGGTCGCGGCCTTGCTTGGCGGAACCGCCGGCGGAATCACCCTCGACCAGATAAAGCTCGCTCAGCGCCGGATCGCGCTCCTGGCAATCAGCCAACTTGCCCGGCAGCGAACCCGAATCCAACGCGCCCTTGCGGCGGGCCAAATCCTTGGCCTTGCGTGTCGCCTCGCGCACCCGCGCCGCTTCGACGCCTTTGACGACGATCTTTTTAGCGTCGGTAGGATGTTCGCTGAGATAGCTGCCGAACTTCTCATTGAGCAGAGCCTCGACGATGCCTTTGACTTCGCTATTACCGAGCTTGGTCTTGGTCTGGCCTTCGAACTGCGGCTCGGGAACTTTGACGCTAATGACCGCGGTCAGCCCTTCACGAACATCTTCTCCCTGAAGGTTCTCGTCGTCTTTTTTTAACTGGCCGCTGTTGATGGCGTAGTTATTGATAGTGCGCGTGAGCGCCGAGCGAAATCCGATGAGATGGGTGCCGCCCTCCATGGTGTTGATGTTATTGGCGAAGGCGAAAACATTTTCCGTGTAGCCATCGTTCCATTGCATAGCGATTTCGACCTCGACGCCGTCTTTCTCCCCCTCGAAGTGCACGACCTTGGGATGTACGGCGGTCTTGGCACGGTTTAAATGCTCGACAAAGGACATGAGGCCGCCTTTGTAGAAAAACTCGTGCTTTTTCTGCGTGCGCTCGTCTTCGATGGTAATTTTGACGCCGCGGTTGAGAAACGCCAGCTCGCGCAATCTTTGCGACAAAGTATCGAAACTGAATTCGGTAACTTCAAATATTGTTCCGTCCGGCTTGAAGGTCACCCGGGTGCCGCGCTCTTTGGACTTGCCGACCTCTTTCAACGGCGCTTGCGGGTCGCCCCGTTTGTAGGATTGCTGGTAGACTTTACCATCGCGTTTGATCTCCACTTCCAAAGTTTCCGACAAAGCGTTGACGACGGAAACGCCAACGCCGTGAAGACCACCCGAAACTTTATATGAAGCTTTATCGAACTTGCCGCCGGCATGAAGTTTGGTGAGGACTACCTCGGCGGCAGAAACATTCTCTGTGGAATGGATGTCGACGGGAATACCACGGCCGTTGTCCACTACCGTAACGCTGTTGTCGATATGAATTGTGACTTCGATCTTGTCACAATGTCCCACCAACGCTTCATCAACCGAATTGTCAACGACTTCGTAAACGAGGTGATGCAAACCGCGCTCGCTGGTGTCGCCAATGTACATTCCGGGCCGCTTGCGCACGGCCTCGAGCCCCTCAAGGACCTTAATATTTTCTGCTTTGTATTCACTTTGCGGGATTTTTGATTCTGCCATATTCTTCCAGTCGCGATCGGGAAAGTTTCCTTGTAAAGTTAGGGGGTTAGAACACCCAGCAAATCTGATAAATAATACCCGAATTCGCGCCTGAAGTAAAGCCAAAAAACCGTTCTAAATAGGGGATTTTGCGATGAAAAATTTGCTACGGAAGAACCTTTTCGCGGACTCTAATCTAGCCGGGGAAAGACCGAGATAATCTGACTTATTGACAGCCAGAGGGGTCTAAGGGAAAAAGATACGATGTTAAGCTTTTCTGCCGCGTTCAGATTCTTGACGTTGGCCGGCGACGCGAGCAAACCTGATGCTAGACGGGCGGGCTTGGGTGTTTTGTGCTTCCCCTTAGCTGGGCTTCTCTTGGGGCTCTTCCTAGTAGTCGTCAACCGTGTAATTGCGCCCTATCTATCAACCGAAATTCTCGCATTGGTGCTGCTAATGATCCTTATCTTGGCCACTGGTGGGCATCATTTGGCCGGAACCCAAGAAACTTTCAATACTTTGCCGAAAACAACCTCGCCTTCGAACTCCGTTGATCACTGGCATATCTACGGGCTAATCGCGGTGTTGTTGGTTGTTTTCTTCAAGATTCACTCGATTGAAGCCATTGGCGAGAGCCGCGCTTTCAGTCTCTTGCTTACCCCGCTTTTGGCGCGTTGGTCCCTGGTGCTTTTCCTCTTCGGTTCTACCCCTGTAGCTGGTGATGCCGTGCGTTGGGTCGCTGAAAACATGCGATCTTGGCATCTGGTCGCTGCCACCGTTATGAGCCTGGGCTTCGGGTTTTTTATCGCCGGCGTGTCAGCGCTTTGGGTTGCTTTATGTCTCTCTCTTTTCGCTCTCCTCGCGCGCAGCTTCCTGCAGCGCCGCGAAGGCGGCATCTCGCTGGCCAATTGCGGCGCGCTCATCGAGATCAGCGAAGCCCTGAGCTTTACATTGTTTGCGTCTTTGTAATTGGAAGGAAGTTTTCACCTGCCGTTGATCTACGCGCCCATCGCGGGGCTCGGCGCCAATCTATTTCAACTGAGTATTCCGGCACTGCTTTTTCAGCCGCCTGGCTATGCTAGGCCAAGCAATCACCTCACTGATGCTTGTGAGCCTCGGCTACTGCCTGTATAACGTCGCGTCCTAGGACCTCGAGCTAGCCGCTTCCATCGTAGTTCTGAGCACTTTGATATCCGTGGTGACGATCCCCATGGTTTTTTGGTTGATTCTCTAACGGCCCGAGGGCGCACGACATCAGGACCCATCACGAGAAAATAATCGCTTGACAGTAAACCTTTCGCGTTATAATTTCGCTTACACTCAGCTCGAGGTTCAAAGGGAAGTCCGGTGCAAATCCGGCGCGGTCCCGCCACTGTAATGGCCACGAAAGCCGCCATCAAGCCACTGTCCTGAGCACGATCGAAGGATGGGAAGGCGCGGCGAGTAGATAAAAGCCTAAGCCAGGAGACCTACCTAGGGCGTTTTGACCGGCCTCTCCGGAGAAGAGAGAAAGGCTTCGATCTCTTTCCCTAATCCAGATGAGGCCAATGAGCGATGATCATGAGATTGGTCTCTTTCCTAGTTCTATCACTGGCTTTACACGCCGGCGCGCTAGTTTTTCCGGTTTCCTTTGGCGGGCAAAGCCAAGGTGAGATCATGCACGTGACGATTTTGCCCATGGAACAGGAATCGATCAGCGCCGGTGGCCCCGGCGCAAGCAAAAGTCCCGCGCCACGAAGTGGTTTGCAATCGGCGATGCGCTCCCCGATTAGCGCTCAGCCTAAAGTCGAAGCGAAAGCAACCGCGGATTCACAGCCCCAAACCTTCGCCGCCGAAGCGGCGCCAAAGGCAAGCGAAAGCAACGTTGCGTTCGTTTCGGCCAGCGTAAATTCTGCCGCGACGCATGGCGGCGCGATTTCCGGCTTCACCAGCGATGGTATACATGGCTTCGGCACGGGCAACAGCGGCACCGGCGGCGATGGTTCCGGATCGTCGGGCATCGGCTCCGGGCCGGGCAACGGACAGGGTTCATCGGGCAATGGAGTCGTACTCTCCCAAGCGCGCTATCGCGACACGCCCAGACCCCAATACCCGGAAAGCGCCCGCCGCGAGGGCCGTG
>JBEVIO010000164.1:0-3129 GCA_040510635.1 Binatia bacterium
GGCGCCGCCGGCATCGAGCGCTAGCATGATCTTGAGAGTCGTGTCCAGATCGGGATCACCCGCGGTGATGAAAGGAATCAGCGCAGCTTCACCGCGTTTTTTCAGCTCAGCGAATACTTTTTTAATACGGCTCATGGACGTACGAGTAGCTCAATAGTTCAAAAAATTTAAGCGGTCTGTTACCCCTTAAATCTTTGCACTTACCTAAAGTTTCACGCCGAGGTAATCGCCGACGGTCATCATATCCTTGTCGCCGCGGCCGGAAAGATTGACGATAACGGTCTGCCGCTTAGTTAGCCGGCGCGCCAATTTCGTGACGGCGGCGATCGCATGGGCGCTTTCAAGCGCCGGAATGATGCCTTCGACTTCGGCAAGTAATTTGATCGCCGCGATCGCTTCTTGATCCGTTGCCGAATCGAATTCAGCCCTGCCCGAGTCGCGTAGGTAGCTTAATTCCGGGCCAACTCCCGGATAGTCGAGCCCGGCCGCGATCGAATGGGTCTCGGTGATCTGTCCTAGTTCATTCTGCAACACGTAGCTCTTGCTGCCATGCAGCACGCCCACCGTCCCGCCCTGGATCGATGCCGAATGCTTGCCCGTGCCAAGGCCGCGGCCAGCTGCCTCGACACCGAGCATCTTGACGCGCAGATCGCGCACGAACGGATAGAAAAGCCCCATCGCGTTGCTGCCGCCGCCGACACAAGCGACCAAATAGTCCGGCAGCCTTCCCTCTTTTTGGAGAATCTGGCGGCGCGCTTCACGGCCGATGACCGATTGAAAATCGCGCACCATCATCGGATAGGGGTGCGGTCCCGCGACCGAGCCGATCAGGTAATACGTGCTGCGCACATTGGTCACCCAATCTCTCAGCGCTTCGTTCATCGCGTCTTTGAGCGTCCGGCTTCCCGCCTCCACCACCCGAACCTTAGCGCCGAGTAGCTTCATGCGAAAAACGTTCAGCGACTGGCGTCGCACGTCTTCCTGGCCCATGAAGATTTCGCACTGCATGCCGAAACGCGCGGCCACCGTCGCGGTCGCGACGCCGTGTTGGCCGGCGCCGGTCTCGGCGATGATGCGCCGCTTGCCCATGCGGCGCGCCAGTAAAATCTGACCGATCGTGTTGTTGATCTTGTGCGCGCCGGTATGGCACAGATCTTCGCGCTTGAGATAAATTTTCGCACCGCCGGCCTTTTCGCTTAACCGCTCGGCAAAATAGAGCGGCGTTTCGCGGCCGGCATACTCGGTCAAATAGAAATGAAATTCTTTCCGAAACGCAGCATCGCGCCGCGCTTTGGCGTAAGCCTGCTCGAGCTCGGCGAGCGCCGGCATCAGCGTTTCGGCGACGTAGCGCCCGCCGTACGGACCGAAATGGCCGCGCCGATCAGGCACTCTTGGCTGCAATGATAAATTCTTTGAGTTTCTCATGATCCTTGATACCCGGGCGCGTTTCCACGCCGCTGCAAACATCGACACCGAAGGGACGGATTTGCTTAATCGCCGCTGCCACGTTGTCCACCTCGAGCCCGCCTGAAAGAATCAGCTTGCTGGCATTGAACCCGTCGAGCCATTCCCAGGGAAACACCGTTCCCGAGCCGCCATAACCCGCTGACCACGAGTCGAGCAAATAAAAATCCGCGGGAAAATCGGCCAGCGCCGTGAGCGCCGCTTTGTCTTTCAACCGAAAAGCTTTGATGACCTGCAGGTTCCAGCCGCGGCAATAATCCGCGCTCTCTTCGCCGTGAAATTGAAGCGCCCTGTAGGCTTGCCGTCCGTCCGCTAGCTTTTCACCGAGAGCGATCGCTTGCGTGACATTTTCTCTCGCCGCGTTGACAAACAATGCGACGTTAAACGACTCGCGCGGCAAGCGCAGGATAATCTCGTGCGCTTTCTCCGCCGTGATCGCGCGCGGACTCGGCGCATAGAAATTAAACCCGAGCATGTCCGCGCCGAGCTCGAGCGATTTTTCCGCGTCGAGCAGGCTCGTGATGCCGCAAATTTTGACTTTGACCATTTCGTGCTCGTGCTCGCAACTCGTGCCTGCGCTCAATCACGATCACGAGACACGAAAACCCTCACATTAAAAGTTCCCTTAGCTTTTGTCCCGGCGCAGGCGCGCGCATTAGTGACTCGCCGACTAGAAAGACATGCACGCCGAGCTTTTCGACCCGGCGGATCTGTTCGATACTATCGATGCCGCTTTCGCACACGATGGGCGTGCCGGCGGGCACGAGCGGCGCCAGACGCTCGGTCGTTGCCAGGTCGACTGCGAAGGTTTTGAGATCGCGATTATTGACGCCGATCAGTTGCGCGCCCGCGGCGACGGCGCACGCCAATTCTTTCTCCGTGTGCACCTCGACCAACGCATCCAACGATAAGGCGGCTGCTTGCCCGCAGAGCTCGCGCAGCAAGGCTGAGTCGAGCAGGGCGGCGATAAACAGCACGGCGTCGGCGCCGTAGCTCTTCGCCTCGACAATCTGGTAGGGGTCGAGCATGAAATCCTTGCGCAACAGCGGCACGCTCACGGCGTCGTGAATTTCTTCCAGATAAGTCAAACAACCCTCAAAAAACCGCTCCTCGGTTAATACGGAGATCGCGCTCGCCCCGCCGTCGGTGTAATCCTTGGCAATCGACACCGGCTCGAAGTCAGCGCGAATCAGTCCTTTCGAGGGCGAAGCTTTCTTGATCTCGGCAATAATCCGGCGCGCTTGGCCGGTTAAGCTGCGCGCGAAGCCGCGCCTCGGCAGATGGAACAGCGGCCGATCGCGCAACATTTCGATCGGCGCCTCGCGCCGCCGCCGCTCGACGACTGCGCGCACATGCTCGGCGATAGTGGCGAGAATCTCAGCCATGCAAAGCTAGGCGGCGTTGGTCATTTCAACCAGCTGCGCAAGTTTCTGCCGCGCTTTCCCCGAATCGATGGATTCCGCTGCGAGCTGGATGCCGTCTTGAATCGTCGCGGCACGGCCGCTGACGTAGAGCGCGGCGCCGCCGTTAAGCAAAACCACGTCCCGGGTCGCACCTTTGTTGCCGTCCAATATCGCTTTTACGATCAGCGCACTCTGCTCGGGATTGCCGCCGTGTAATTCTTCCAGGCGACACCGCTTCAAGCCATATTGCTCCGGCTCGACG
>JBEVIO010000165.1:0-5807 GCA_040510635.1 Binatia bacterium
GGCAATGGCCGGCCGCGACCAAGCGCGTGCGACGTCGAGCTCGCGGCAAGCGGAATAGGCCGCGGCCGCGGGCAAGAAAAATAGAGCGAGAAGCGACAAGGCCATTACTCGATGCATGGGAACCTCTAGGGCGCGCTGATTCGGTGACTGAACTGCTCAGCTTTGAAAAAGTCGGCGACATACTCATTGATCGGGTTCCGCATCAGTTGCTCGGGCGTATCGGCCTGTTCAAATCTGCCCTCGTGCATGACGGCGATCCGGTCCGCGAGCGCGATCCCGTCCGCTAAGTTGTGCGTCACGTACAACGTGGTGAGGCGGTTTTCCTTGTGGAAGGCCAGGATTTCCTGACGCATCTTCAAGCGATTAGGCGGATCGATGTTGCTGAGCGGCTCGTCCATCAACATCACGCGCGGCGACGTGACCATGGCCCGGCCCAGGGCCACGCGCTGCTGCTGTCCGCCCGAGAGCTCGGTCGGTTTGCGTTTGAAGAAACTTTCTTCGATGCCGATTTTCCATGCGAGCGGGCGGAGGAACTCTGTGATCTTGTCGTTGGACCATTTCCTCACTCGAAGCGGCAGGGATAGGTTCGAGTAGCGCTGCTCGTCGAAAACCTTCATATGCGGCCAGAGGGCGAAGTTCTGAAAAATCATTTGCACGCCGCGCTGGCCCACCGCCACGTCATTGACGGGCGCGCCGTTGATGAAGATCGTGCCACCGTCGGGCTGTTCGAGGCCGGCGATGAGGCGCAGTGTGGTGGTTTTTCCGCAACCGCTTTCGCCGACGATGACGAGAAATTCGCCGCCGTTGACATCGAGATTGGCTTGATCGACAGCGGTTACAGAACCAAATCTTTTCGTGAGCCGGCGTAAGGAAAGCGGTACCACAAGGCCATGCTAGTAGAGGCGGTTATAAAAGACAATACGAAATCATACTAGCGAAGCACTGGGAACTTGGCTATGATGCAGCCATAAATTTTTAGCATTAGGCACGGGGTTTTCACTCGGAGGTTTTATGGCGGGTCTACTGCGACCGGAAGAACTTATCGCTGATCTACAACACACCTTGCAACAGCGCCATCCGCGCCCGCATCCGATTCGTCAGCTGCTGTTGAGCGGTCGATTGAGCCGCGACCAGATTCAGTGGTGGGCGAGAAATCAGTTTCACGAGTTTCGTAATATTCACCGTTTCTTCGGCATTCGGTATCACAAGTGTCCGGTTCCGGAGTTGCGCCGGATGCTGCTGGAAAACATGGTCGAGGAAGAGGGCGAGGACTTGTTCGGCGGAAAGTATCCGAGCCACCGTGATTTGTGGGTGCAATTTGCCGAAGGGGTCGGCATCGGCCGCGACGATATTTTGAATTACGAGCCGCTTCCCGGGATTCGCGCCGCGCTGGAGATGTACGTGTCGCTCGTACAACAAAGCCACTGGGCGGTGGCAATCGGGACCGGATTGGTTTTCGAGGGCGGCGGGCCGAAGCGCATGAAAGAAGAGCGAGAAGCGCTCGAGAAATATTACACGTGGATCCCCACGAGCTGTTTGGACTTTTTCCGCGCGCACGAGTATCACGACGAAGGCCACGGCAACATGGTCGTCGACGTGATCAAGCAGCATTGCATGGAAGAAAAACTGCAACATGAGATGCGCGAAGCCGTCAAGCAGCGCGCCGATATCATGTGGCTGCAGAACGACTGCATTTATAACGCCTTCGTTCGGCCGTCACTTTCGGCCGAGACGATTCGGGAGATCGAAGGGCGGCTCGAATAGAATCTACCCATGAAAGTTGCATGGCCGTGAAAACTATGATGGACAAACTAATTGACCTGCGCAGCGACACCGTGACCAAGCCGTCGCCGGCGATGCGCCGGGCGATGGCCGAGGCGGAAGTCGGCGACGATGTTTACCTCGAAGATCCGACGGTCAATCGACTGCAGGCGCGCGCGGCGGAAATATTCGGACGCGAAGCCGCTCTCTTCGTTCCGTCCGGCAGCATGGGCAATTTAGTCTGCATCATGGCGCAGGCTACGCGCGGACAGGAAGTGATCTGCGAAGCGGCCGGTCACGTTTATAATTACGAGATGGCATCCATGTCGGCGCTGGGCGGTGTTTTGCCGCGGGTTATTCCGACCACCGACGGCATCATGTCTTGGGAGCAAATTTCGCCCGCGATTCGTGAAAAAGCGTACTATCGTCCGCAGACGGCGCTGGTGGCATTGGAAAATACTCATAACATGGCGGGTGGTACCGTCTATCCGAACCGCGTGGTGCACGAGATCTGCGACAAGGCGCATGACGCTGGACTCAGAGTCCATCTCGACGGCGCGCGCGTTTTTAACGCGGCTGTTTATTTGGGTGAAAATGTCGCCGAGATGACAAAGAAGTTCGATTCCATCCAGTTCTGCTTCAGCAAAGGTCTCGGCGCGCCGGTTGGGTCGATGATCGTCGGCTCGAGAGATTTCATCGAACATGGTCGGGTGCTTCGCAAAATCCTCGGCGGCGGCATGCGCCAGGTCGGTGTTCTGGCCGCGGCCGCGCTCGTGGCATTGGAAGAGGGGCCGAAAAGGTTGCACGTCGATCACGAGAACGCGCAACTATTGGCCCAAGGGTTAGCGCAAATACCTGGAATCGGCGTTCAACCGGACAAGGTTCAAACCAACATCGTTCTGTACGACGTCGGTGCTACCGGGCTTGGCTCCACGCAATTCTTAAAACGGCTGGCCGAGCGCCAGGTGCTCGGCGGTCCGGTGGACGCCCGCCGAGTGCGGATGGTCACTCATTTGGATGTTGATCGGAATGATATCGAGCAGGCTTTGCGAATTATCGGTGAAGTCGTCGGTGCCGGCTTTTGAGTTCGACCAATTAAGTACCGCCTTGGGCTTTCCTTCGCTTGGTTCCTCGTATCGAGCTTAGCGCATCCACCGCTGCGATCCGGCCGATGGGGCCGGTGGCAAAGCAGGCCTGGAGAATTTTTCGATCCGGCCCGATCGTGAAGCCAGTCGCGTGAATGATCGCACGGCGCTCTTCCCAATAGGCGCCGACTTTGTCGGCGTCTTCAGGCACTTTTAATCCGTAGCCGATGGGAAACGTCGCACCGGTGCGCTCAGCCATCTCTTGCGCTTTTTCCAATGGATCGACGGAAAGGGCAATGATGTCGGTGTTCTCTTGTTTGAATTCTGCGATGTGCGCTTGGTAGTCGGCTACCTGCCGGACGCAGTAGGGTCACCAGATGCCGCGGTAGAAGAGGATGACGGCATATTCGCCGGCAAGATCAGCCGGGATGCTCAATGTCGTGCCGATCGTCGTTCCGATAAAGTAATTTGGAAATTGATCACCGGGGCCCAATTGTTTCGCCATTCAAGACCTCTTCCTTCAGTATGTTAGTTGCGCGCGGAGCGCTGTCGGTTGCACCGCGCGGGCGGGAGGCAATTAACCGGCCAATCCCAGCAACTTTGCGGCATTGCCGCTAAATATTTTCTGTTTGTCCTCATTCGGAATTTTCAATTGGTTGACCGTGTCCACGGCCCTCGCGAGCGGAAGCGGCACGGGCGGTGAGTCGCTGCCGAAGACCACGTGGTCGATGCCGATCGTATCGATGGCGCACTGCACCGCGGGCGGGTGGTAACAGACGGTGTCGAAGTAGAGTTGCTTCATGTAGCTTGCCGGTGGACGGTTCATGACGTCCGGTTCCCACGGGCCGAAGCTATCATCCTTTCTCAATTCGTAGCCGAAGCCATAGCGGCCCGGCAGCATCGGCAGTGCGCCCCCGACGTGAGCACAGACCATTTTTAAATTGGGAAATTTCTCGAAACCGCCGGTAAAGATGAAGCGGGTCAACGCGAGCGTCGTGTCGAAGGGCCGGCCGAGCATCTCCGGCAGACGGAATATTTCCATCTTCTCGTTGCCGATGGTGAACTTTGGAGGATGGACAAACAGCGGCACGTCGAGGTCGCTGACCAATTCAAAAAACGGGGTCGCGCGCGGCGAGTCGAGATACTCGCCGTTGGTACTCGAACCGATCATGATGCCCTTGAGCTTGTATTCACGAATGGCTTTTTCAGTTTCCTTGAGGATTTTGTCGTTGTCATAGGGAACCGAGCAGGCTAGGCCGAGCAGGCGCTCGGGATGTTTGACCGTGAGCTCGGCCGCGTGTGCGTTGAATTCCTGAACGACTCTCAGCGGATCAGCGCCGTCAGGCGAGCGTATCCAGTTGTTGCCGAAAACCGTGATATCTACACCGGCTTCGTCCTGTTCCTTGAATAAACCATCGAGATCGAAGATCGATTTCGGCGACTTAGGATGAAACCAGCTTTGCGGCATGAGATGGGCGTGGCAGTCGATAATCATAATCTTTCCTTTCAGAGCAGAACATATGTGGTTTCATAGAAATGTCAAATTTCGCCGCTGCAACTGTGCTCCAATAAATTTCTAGCCTGCCATGAGTGACATCAGCGCACCGCGCCAATGCAGCAATCCAAGAAATTTATGTGGCGGTCGCTATCGCGAGAGCCGTATCGTAAAATTCAAAGAACTCGCAGATCTTGCCGTTACGAAATCTGTGGAAATCCGCCTTAGGAGTTTCGAGTGTCTTACCGGTTATTTTGTGTTTGAACGAGCAACTGCCAAGCGCGACCACGCGATCGCCTTGAGCAATGTACTCGTCGATGCGGTAGTAAATCATTTGCCACTGTGTTGTAAGCCCGGCGAAGTAGCGCTCGACATCGCGTTTGCAAGTCGACGTACAGGTGAATTCCATGCTGTGTGCGCCTTCCGCGAGCGAGCGGAAGTGCACGTCGTCCGTCATAAGCCCTAACCAATGGTCGACGGTGCCGGCTTTGGTTTCATTCCAGAGCCGGTAGGCCTCCTTTAGAGAAATTACGTTCTTTTCCTCATCAGTCATTTCTCTCTCCTTTGGGGGGCATTTCGTCAACCGTCATCCGCAATATCCTTAAGAAGAGGGCTTTCGTGTCGCTTAAGAAAGGATAGACCAGACCGAATTGTTTTGGCAAGCTAACAGTGGAAAGCCGCTGTCTTGACGATCTCGGTCGGGGCGATTCTATGGCAAATAGGCCGGTAATGAAGTAACTGCCTCCATGCCATTTAATTCTCAGGGAGTGATTTCTGCTAAAGCGATTTTCTTTAGCTGTCAATTCTCTGCGCCGCGCTCGTGGCGCCCTTGGCTGCCTCTTTTCTCCTCCGGCTGCCGCAACGCGTCCAGCGCCAAAAGAATTGCCGCAGCCGTGATCGCCATGTCGGCAACGTTGAAAATGCCGGTGCGCAAAGGACCGATGCCGACATTCAGAAAATCGACCACACGGCCGTCATAAACAATACGGTCGATGAGGTTGCTAAGGCCGCCGCCGCATAGGAGCGAAAAACAAAAAATCTGGCTCGGGGCGAGCGTGCCGCTGAAAAGCGTGTAAAGAAGCAACGCCGCGAGGAGTATCCCGACGAGAACGGTAAAGGTGATATGACGCCAAGATTCGGGAAGCGAGGAGCCGAGGCTTAGAAAGGCGCCTGTGTTCTCGGCGTACTGTAGCCGAAACATGTCGCCCGCGAACGAAAAAATTGCGCCGGGCTGCAAGTATCGTTTAGCAATCAGCTTGGTTGCCTGATCGCAAACGATACAGGTTGCATTCACAAGGAGGACGAGAAAAAGTCTGCGCGCTGCCGACATGCGATATTCTCTGCGTTCGATGGTTTCAATATAACCGTCACTGCGCTTGGCTGCCAGTTTCAGTGTCCCAATGCCTGCCATCGCGACTTCTCGATAGTGACCGGCCGACTCGATTCTGGTAACCTCATTGTCTTTG
>JBEVIO010000166.1:0-12117 GCA_040510635.1 Binatia bacterium
GAACATTCGTGGCAGCAATTGCGCCAGAGTGCTTTTCCCTGAGCCGACGCGCCCAACCAACCCAACCGAGCGACCGACGGGAAGCGTGAAGTTGATCCCTTCGAGTGCCGAGTGGCCGTTTTTCTGCCGCTCATAAGCAAAGGAGACGTCGCGAAATTCGATGCTTTCTTTGAGCGCATGGATTGCCGGGGACGCCGGTTCATCGGTGATCTCGGGGTTCGTCTCGAGAATCTCACCGAGGCGTCGCATCGCCGCGCGGCCGCGCTCGACCAAAGAAAGCATCCAACCAAAGGCCGCCGTGGGCCACGCCAACACGTTCAGATAGGCGATAAACGCAACGATATCAGCGACCAGCAAGTCGCCCCGCATCACCCGAATGCCGCCGTACCAGATCACGATCAGCACCGTCAGGCCGTTGATGGCTTGCATGACCGGGTTGACGATACCGCGCATCTTCGCCATCTCCATGCTTTTCACTTCGTAGTCCTTATTTAAAGCGATGAACTGCTGGGCTTGGAAATCCTCTTGCGCGTAAGCTTTCACGACATGCATGCCGCTTAAATTTTCCTGCACGTGGCTGCTGAGAGCCGACATCTGTTGCTGTACTTCGAGGGAGCTTTTCATGATCCGCCCGCGAAACTGGTGCGCGACATAGATCAACAACGGAAACGGCGCGACCGCCGCCAACGTCATGCGCACGTCCATCGAAAGCATCAATGCCATGGCATAGACGTAGTAAAGCGGCGCGTTGACAAAATTGAGGACTCCCGGACCGAGCATAACGCGCACCGCGGAGATGTCATTGATCACCCGCGACATCAGATCACCGGTTCTTTGCTTGTGATAATAAGACAGCGGCAGCTTTTCGAGGTGCGCGAACAGATCGTTGCGCAAATCGTACTCAACATCGCGCCCGGCGTTGAAAATCAGCGCGCGCGAATAGGTGCGGACGAATCCCTGCAGCACCGCCGCGGCGATGATCAAGACGGCGTAGTAGGTCACATCGCTCAGGGAGCCGCCATGTTCGATGATGCGGACGGCCTCGCGAATCCACCAGGGAATCCACATGACCAACGTCGCGGTGCCAAGAAGGCAGACCCCGCCGAACAGATAACGCCGCCAGTAACGCCATACATATTGGGAAATTCTGCCCATGTATCCCGATAGAATACCCTAGGGTGCCGTCACCCGCAAGAAATGAAACGCCGAGCGGCGCCAAAGCGAGCGCACGCTTGACAACACCGCGGCGCTCGCCAATAACTAATCTCCATGATTCAAACCAAACAACAGCGCCACGAGGCGATCCGCAATATCGCGATCATCGCCCACGTCGACCATGGCAAGACCACCTTGGTCGACGCCATGCTGCGCCAAAGCGGCATCTTTCGCGCCAACGAGCAGGTCGCCGACCGGGTCATGGACTCGATGGAGTTGGAGCGCGAGCGCGGCATCACGATCATGGCGAAGAACACGACCATTCATTACGGCGAGGTGAAAATCAATATCGTTGATACGCCGGGCCACGCCGACTTTGGCGGCGAAGTCGAGCGCACCCTCGCCATGGTCGACGGCGTCATGTTGCTGGTCGACGCCTCGGAGGGACCACTGCCGCAAACCCGCTTCGTGCTCAAAAAAGCCCTCGAGGCCAAGCTGCCGCCGATCGTATGCATCAACAAGATCGACCGGCCCGACGCGCGGGTCGACGCCGTGTTGGATGAAATCTACGATCTCTTTATCGATCTCGACGCCAGTGAAGATCAACTGGACTTTCCCGTGGTTTATACCAACGCGCGCGCAGGCACGGCGACGCGGGATTTAAAACAGCCCGGCGTAGATCTGAAACCGCTTTTCGACTTGATCGCGCAAACGCTCCCAGGTCCAGCCTTCGATCCTGACGCGGCGACGCAATTTCAGGCGAATAACCTCGACTATAACGATTACGTCGGCCGCCTGGCGATCGGGCGTCTGAAAAACGGCAGGCTCGCCATCGGCAACTATACGCTGTGCCGCGTCGACGGTACGCGGCAAGCCGTCAAAGTCACTCAAGTCTTTGGCTGGCAGGGGTTGAAGCGCAGCGAAGTCGAGTCCGCCGAAGCGGGCGATATCGTCGCCCTTGCCGGCATCGAAGACATCGGCATCGGCGATACCGTCGCCGACCGGGACAATCCCAAGCCGCTACCGGCCCTGCGCATCGACGAACCCACCATCGCAATGATTTTCAGCTCCAACAATTCACCGTGGGCGGGCCGGGAAGGTGATTTCGTCACCTCACGCAAATTGCGCGAGCGGCTTTTCTTGGAGCAAAAGAAAAACGTTAGCTTGCGCATTATCGACACCGAACAGCCGGATGCCTTTCAAGTCACCGGCCGGGGCGAGTTTCAGCTCGCGATTATTATCGAGACGATGCGCCGCGAAGGCTACGAGCTGATGGTATCGAAACCCACAGTGGTCACGCGCGAAATCGACGGCAAGCTGCACGAGCCCATCGAATTGCTCGTCATCGACATTCCGGAAGATTTTATCGGCGTGGTCTCCCAGCTCCTCGCCATGCGCAAGGGCAAGATGACCAAAATGACGCACGGGGGCTCGAGCCGGGTGCGCTTGGAATTCAACGTGCCCTCACGCGGCTTGATCGGTTTTCGCTCGCGCTTTCTCACCGATACGCGCGGCACCGGCATCATGAATGCGCTGTTCGATGGCTGGTCGCCCTGGCACGGCGCGATTCAAAGCCGCAGCAACGGCGCCATGGTCGCGGACCGCGAAGGCTCCTCCACGCCCTACGCGATTTTTCATCTGCAGGAACGCGGTGTTATTTTCATTGCGCCGGGCGCGCGGGTTTACGAAGGCATGGTCGTCGGCGAATATTCCCGCGACGTGGATTTGAACGTAAACATTTGCCGTGAGAAAAAACTAACGAATATCCGCGCTGCAGGCCGCGACGAGAATATCATCATCACACCGCATCGCGAGATGGGCCTTGAAGAAGGAATCGAGTGGATTGCCGATGACGAATTGGTCGAAGTCACGCCGCAATCGATCCGCCTACGCAAAAAAGCCCTGAAGCAAGCAGACCGGCCGCGGCGCCGCCACGAAGAAGGTGAATAGTTCTATTTCGTCGGCGGAGGCGGCGGTTTGTCGCAAAACTCCTTTTTCACGAACATCACGTAGAGTCCCGCCGAAGGCGCCCGGACCTCGACGGAAGGACGAGTGCCGGCTTTGAATTCTTTGATGTCCGCCTTGTGCCCCGCCGCGCGCAACCTTTCCACCAACTGAGATGGGCTTTGAATATCGCTGTACTCGGCCCCTTTCTTGCTCAGGATCGATATCGGCGCGCACTCGCCTTCGCGCCCGGCCAGAAGCCACGGTCCCGGATCCTCCGTAACCGGCGGCGCTTTCGAAACTTTCGTCTTGTCGGTTTGCGCCGCATGCACCGAGCATGGAACAGCGGCGAGAAAAAGAACTAGCAGTATCGATGAAATGTTTTTATGTATTGTATCCATCATCGTCCCGTCTCCGAAGAGATCAAAAACTAATCCGCATGCAATGCAACTCGGTTGCCCTCGCTATCGATAATAACGGCGCGAAAGCCGAATGGACCGATGGGATGTTTAGGCTTGACAACTTTGCCGCCGTTCGCCGTCACCGCCGCGATGGCATCATCCAATCGGCCGTTGGCGTTCAAGTAGATCATCGCGCCCGTTTCCGACGGCTTTTCTTCCTCGCTGATAAATAGACACGCGCCGACTTCGCCGTCGTTGTGCGGCAACAGGCCGATCGTCATGCCGGAAAAATCCTGTTTCTTCACGGCTTGACCGAGCACCGCCGAATAGAATCTCACCGCCCGATCCAAATCTAAGACGGGAATGTCGCACCACACGATTTGATTGGCCATGGTCGAACTCCTTCACTTAGACGATAAATAAAAACCGTCATTCACTCAATCGTCGTGTTAGTTCGGCTACCTATTTCCTAAACTCCACACCAGACTTTTGCAATCTCCGCAGAAGCGTTCCCCACAGCCAAATCGATCTGTGACAAGTAGCAATAGCCATCCCTGCCTCGCCTAGATCGAGAATAAGCCTCGGCGGATTGCCGAAGGCCGTGTGAAAACTTCCCTGAGCCCATTCGTGCTTTGCGTCGGCGGAAAACCGACAAGACAATCCGCGCCGCCAATCGGAGCAGCAGCGATCAGCGCACTTACAAAGAGAAAAAACTTTTACATCATCGTAGTTTCGCTTCTCTTCTACCGACGCTCGACAATAAGAATCGCGCCCAGCCGTTCTTCCTCAATCGGTTGGCTAAGGCCTTTTCTGTTACCCGATACTTGAACGCCTTCCGTCCGTCGATGAAAAGCAGCGGCACTTCGTTGCCAAATTCATCTCGAAGCTCGGGCAAGCCATCGACATCGATTTCATCAAGGTCGATGGGAATTTTCCTCGACACGCGCCGGACGACGTCCTTCATCTCGTCGCAGAGACAACAATCTTTCCGCGTGTAGAGCGTTAATTTAGCATTCATTTTGACGGCGAACTGGCCGGTTCTTTGGGCGGCTCTTGCGACTCTCCTTCGCTGAAACCGATGATGTTCTTTGGAATCCCCAAGACACCCCAAAACCATTCCGACAAGGTCCCCAGCGGCGCCGGCGTGATCGTTGGCTCGTCGATCCGGCCCGTGATGTGGAAGCTCGCCACCAGAAAAGAATTCTTGATAGCGGCGATGCTCCGTCCAAGCACCGGTATGTAACTCATCGCCGAATCAATACCGGCGAACGGGCGCACCGCCACGATGAAATCGACTTCGTCCCCGGGCACGTCGATCTTGCCGATACCGGTCATGCGTAGATCGCTGCTGTCGACGATGAAATTTTCCGTGGAATAGACGCCCTTGGTGACCTTGAAATCTCCGGTGATGCTGCGAAAGCGGATTCCTTGCTTCGTAAGATCCGGCAGCTGAAGCGTGAACCAGCGCGAGAGGTCTAGCAGGTTGAGTATTTGCACCAAGATGCGCATCCGGTGGATCGTGCCGTCGGCGATGCGAAGATTAAACGCGCCATTGAGATTTTGCTTGCGCTCCGGATCGTTTCGGCCGACGGTTTCGAGCTTGCCCGTGAGATGGACCTGACCGGTCATCTCGGCGGTGGTGATGCCGAACCAGTGCAGAAAAGATTGGATCGGCACTGCTTGGATCTGCGGATTGCTGACCACCCCCAGAGTATCCGGCTTATCGAAGATCGTTGTCACTCCTTGAATCGCGCCGCCCGCCGAGCTCGCGGTCAAATTCGTCAGACGCCAGGCCCGGCGATCGATCGTCACGTTGGTTTTCATGTCGTTGAAATCGAAATTTTTGATCCGCCCTTTGTTCAGCGCGATCTTTCCTTCAGCCACCAAGTTTGCGTAGAAATCGCCCAACAACTCCGGATCGATCTGCGAGATCAAATAGGTGATATCAAGATCGGGCGCGGCAAAGTCGAAGAGCAGCTGGGGCTTGCCGCTGAAGCGCCAGCGCCCGCTGGCGCCGGCGGGAAAGCCGACCAGAGACGCGCGGATATTTTGAAAATCGATGCCGCTGTCGTCGATTTTGATTCTGCCATTGAGCTCGCGCAGCGGCTGAAGCAGAGGATGGATCCTAAGCTGCACGTTAAACAAATCGAGGTTGCCGGTGAGCTTGCGCCGGCTTTTGTCGGCGAGCGAACCGGCATAGCGCAGCGCGCCGCGCACGACCCCGGGATCGCGCAAGTCACCGGTTTCGAGCAATAAATGGCTCACCACCCCGGCTCGCATGCCACCGGATTCGATGCCGAGATCGAAAGTGCCGGCGTCGTTGTCGTAATCTTTGAGCGCCAATTGAATCTGGATCGGCGAACCGTTCAATTGCGCGCGGATTTTTTCCGCCTTGATCTCTTTCGCCGTGACTGCGAGATCTCCTTGCAATTCGCTCAAAGCGTACTCGTCGTAGCGCAGCCGGGCATTGTCCAACGTCATTTTGCTGTCGAACTGCAGCGGCTCCTGGGGCGACTGCCCGAGGGCAAGATCGATCTTCGAGCGTCCGCTGAGCTCCTGAAGAGAGGCGATGAATTTGTCGGCTTGCGGCGCAAAGCCAGCGGACCTCAGTTGTTCTTTCAGCTCCGTCAAGTTGACGTCGCCGCGCGCCTGCAGGGTCAATTTACCGGCGTTCGCCGCCGACAAATCATACGTTCCATTGATGTCGCTCCAGCGCGCATCGCCGTAGGCGGCTTGGATATTCTTGAAGTCGAGGACGCCATTCGCCAAACTGAGCCAACCACTGACGCCGCGAAGCAGGAGCGCGTTCTCCATCGGCGGCGCGGCTGAGAAATCGCGCAGCTCGGCGTCGAACCAAACTTGCTGGCCCAGTCCGGTCCGCGCTAATCGTCGAAGCTGGCTCAACGTCGCATCGATGCCGGCCTTCTTCACCTCCAATTGCCCGGCTTGGATCGAATCGAGTGTCTTTTCCAAGGGCGCCGATTCGACGATTTTTATCGGCAGATATCTACGCAAGGCGGCAGCCGGCGCCGACAACAACCCTAGATTCAGGCGCAAACGTGGATCGTTGCCGTCCAGCGCGCTGATGTTACCTTGCAGGGAAAATTTGAGATCATTGGCGCGAAAATCGGCGTGGCGGATTTGTAAAAGGCGCTTGCTCCAATCGAGGTCAAAGCTCACCCGCCCGTCCGCTCCCGCGAGAGGCGCAAGAAAAAGCTCTGGGGCATCGACGGCAAGCTGCCTGAACTCGATGTCGCCGTTGATGTGTAACTGCTCAGCCGGGCTTCCTTGCACACGCAAGCGCTGGGCGAGAAGACCGCTCATATGTTTGATCGGCACACGCGCGCTGACGTAGTCCTTGACCAGCGTTGCCGGAAAATTCACCAGCTCGAGGTCGGCATTCCAGCGCGCCTCACGCAGGTCGAAGGTTGCACGGGGAAACACGAGATAACCCCGGGCGTTGAAATTCATCTTGGAGCCGTCTTCGATAACGGCGCTTTTGAGATCAAACTCCAGCCCTGGACCGGATTCGGCAGGCTGTTGCTTGAAAAGACTTTGAAAAAAATCTCGCAGACGTTGGCCGCGCACGTGATCGAGCTCCAGTTTGGCATCGACAACCCGCCATTTTTTTTCACCGCCCGACGGCGCTTGATCGGTAACCTCGAAGTCGCCGCCGTCGACTTTCAGCGAGTGCAGGTCGAAACTGAATTCACTGTTCTGCTGTTTTAGAAACGGCAGATTGAGCAGCTTGTCGAGCAGCGGAAAGCGCCCTGCCGGGTCGCGAACCAGACGCAGCGTCGGTCGCGTCAAGCGAATTTCATAGAAGATCACCTGGCGGCGCAGCAGCGGCCGCAGCGCGACGCGCGCCGTGACCCGCGCCGCGGTGATCGCCGGTTGCGCCGCGTCGGCTTCGGTCAGCGCAACGTTTTGAAAAACGACGCCGGTGATCCAGCCGATTTCGATATCGGCGCCGCCTACTTGCGCTTTTAACTCGGTTTGCTTTTCAATCTCGTCGACCAAGTAACGGCGCAATTCGCCGACCCGCGTCAAATAATAGAACGCTAAAATCGCAACGACAAAAAACAGACAGAGAATTGCACTTAAGAAACCTAGAAGCTTGAAAACTTTTCTCATGTGGAGAATAGCGCCAGTGGAATGAAATCGGCATCCTATCAATCGGCCGGCGCCCAGGCGCGGCGATTTTTTGGGTCATGCTAGAGGAAGTTTTTCAGCGGCGCAAGGGATTGAGAATACGACGGATTCACTCGTGCTGGCGCGGCGTGGGCGCGGCCCGATTCACAAATGCGGCGAATGTTGATAAGAATGATCGGCAATTCCAGTGTCTAGCACGCGTCTCGCATCGCTCAGGGAACTACTTTTCGGTAAGCCGAAAGATCCGCTCGATCCCAAGGTTTTTCACCAAATCTCTCTGGTCGCCTTCTTAGCCTGGGTCGGCCTGGGCGCCGACGGCCTCAGCTCATCGGCTTATGGGCCGGAGGAAGCCTACCTAGCGCTCGGGCAATACTTCTATCTTGCCCTACCGCTCGCTTTATTGACCGCGGTCACGGTCTTTGTCATCTCCGCGAGCTATTCGCAGATCATCGAGCTTTTTCCGACGGGCGGCGGCGGTTATTTGGTCGCAACCAAATTATTGGGGCCCAGGGCCGGCCTCGTTTCCGGATCGGCCCTGGTCGTTGACTACATGTTGACGATCACGATATCGATCGCGAGCAGCGCCGATGCGCTTTTCAGCTTTCTCCCGATCGCCTTCCAGCCAGTAAAAATCTTCGCCGAAGTTCTGCTCATCTTCGGGCTGATTTTATTGAATCTGCGCGGCGTCAAGGAATCGGTTTTGATCCTTTTGCCGATTTTTTTGTTATTCATCGTCATGCATTTTATCGGAATCCTTCTCGGTGTCGGGCCGCATCTAAGCGCTATGCCGGCGCTCGTCGCCAGCTCCTATAACGAGGTAGTGCGCGACACTCAAACCTTGGGACTGCTGGCGACGCTGGCAATCCTACTGCACGCTTACAGTCTCGGCGGCGGCACCTACACCGGCATCGAAGCAGTCAGCAACGGCTTGCAGATCCTGCGTGAGCCGCGCGTGGAAACCGGTAAAAAGACCATGCTTTACATGGCTACCTCGCTGGCTTTCACGGCGAGCGGCATCTTGCTCTGCTATCTGTTGAATCAGGTCAAACACGAGCCCGGCAAGACGCTCAATGCCAGCCTTTTTTCCGGCGTCTTCGCCGGCTTCTTCGGCGCGGATGCGGCTCTCACTACCTCGCTGGTCATTTTGATCCTCCTCACCGAAGCCGCCTTGTTGATTGTCGCGGCCCAAGCGGGATTCCTTGACGGGCCGCGCGTGCTCGCCAACATGTCGCTCGACTCCTGGGCGCCGCATCGTCTTTCGCATCTGAGCGACCAGCTCGTCACCCGCAACGGCGTCTGGTTCATGGGCTTGGCCTCGCTGGGTTTTCTTATTTATACGCACGGCGACGTGAGGCTTCTCGTCGTCATGTACAGCATCAACGTATTTCTGACCTTTACCCTTTCGCAGCTCGGCATGTGCCGCCACTGGTGGGAGGTCCGAGGTTCGGAATCCCGGTGGCTGCGCAAGCTCTCGGTCAATGGCTTGGGGCTTTTACTCACCGGCCTGATCTTGTGCGTGACGGTCACGACCAAATTCGCCGAAGGCGGCTGGGTCACCCTGGTCGTCACGCTCGCGTTCATCCTGTTCTGTCAGATCGTGCGCTCGCACTATGGTCGAGTGCAAGGCGCGCTCAAAAGTCTCGACGACACCCTGCTCACTCTGCCGTTCCAACCGAACTTGAGGGAGCCCGTGCCGCCTAAAGATCCCAAGGCGCCGACGGCCGTCATCATCGTGCGCGACTTCGACGGCATCTCAATTCACACATTGCTCAATATTCAGCGTCTCTTCCCCAACCATTTTAAGAATATCGTGTTTATTTCGGTCGGCGTCATCGACATCGGCCAGTTTAAAGGCCACCAGGAAATCGACAATCTACGCCGGAAAGTCGAGGAAAATCTTCAAAGCTTCGTCGAGTACGCGAACTGCCTGGGCTGGTACGCTGAGTCACGCTATGGCTTGGCCGTCGATCTGATCGCCGAGCTGGAAGAGCTCTGCGAAGCGGTCGCGAAGGAATTTCCTCGCGCTATGTTTTTCAGCGGCACGCTGGTTTTTCAACAAGAAAACTTCTTCACTCGTTGGCTGCACAATCACACGCCGCTGACTTTGCAGCAGCGCCTGCAGTTCGCCGGCCACGATATGATGATTTTGCCGATCCGCGTTTTTGCCAGCCCCTAAGTGCGGCGACCACGACATTGTTTTTTGTATTGATTCATGCGCGATTAGATCTCTGGCCGCTAAATGTCGCCCTGGAGTGGTTGCATTGCGCTTTGACCATGTTAAAGTTTATTGTTGACAGCCTAGAGTTAACTTGTTAGATAGAAAAAAAATTTTCACCACGTTGATGCTTGAGGGAAAAACCATGTTGGAGAGAGAAGAGGAGTTGCTCAACAGCAAGCAAGTTGCCACGATCTTGGACATGAGCCCGGACACGGTCAATGAGTTCGCCCGCAAAAATATCTTGCCTGCGTTCAAGAAAGGGAAACAGTGGCGTTTCCGCCGCCGTGATATTTCCATTTTTTACAAGAAGCAACCGAGGGACATCCGCGACGCTTGAGTCTGGAGGAGCTTGGGGGTGGGGAAAATGGACGACATCGAAGCGCACGAGAGCAAACTTTACTCGGAATTAGCCCCGCTCTACGACAAAGTTTTCGGCAAAATTTTCTATAGCCGCTTAGAACGTGTCATCGAGGATCTCGACATTCCGGCCGGTGCGAAAATTTTGGAAGTCGGCGCCGGCACCGGCACCTCTTTTCCCGCGTATCCCACTCACTGCGAAATTACCGGCGTCGACTTGGCGCCCGACATGCTAGCGCGCGCCCGGCGGAAAATTCAGGAAAACGCCTGGTCGCATTTAAAAGTACTGGAGATGGATGCGCTCGACCTGAAATTTCCAGACAACAGCTTCGATTATGTCATGGCGTTTCACGTCGTGACCGTCGTGCCCGATCCTTTGCGCATGATTGCCGAGGCCAATCGGGTAACTAAACCCGGCGGCAGAATCGTCATCGTGAATCACTTCACCACCGACGTGCCCGTTCTCGGCTCGCTGACCCAGGCTCTCGATCCGATGACGCGCTGGCTCGGTTGGCGCACCGATCTTAAACTCAAGCCGTTTATCGAAACCAGCCATCTCAGAGTCGAAAAGGTCTATAAACTCAATAAAGCCTCCCTGTACACGGTGCTGATCTTCAAAAAAGAGAGAAAGCCACTGCGCCCGCTTCGCGAGCTTTAGCGCCCCGCCAAAGCTACGCGCCACGATTGCCTCTTTTAAGTCTCGCTTTTTGAATCTGCAGAGCAGCCTGCGAGGTCGATTTTTGCACAAGCAGACCGAGCGCGCCGCCGCATTGCGCGCAATTCAGCGCGCAGCGAATTTTTCGTGAGCTAAACAGGAAATGGAGCGAAAAGCTTCGAACCTGACGCGAAATACTTGAATCGCGAGCCGGTTACGGAATTGCCGGGACGGATGGAAAGAGCGAGCAAGATCTTTGGCGTGCTAGCGTGGCAAATCTTTGGCCTTCTCCTTCTTCGTGTCTTTGCTCTCGGCGTCATCGTCTTCACTGCCGGTCACGCCTTTTTTAAAATCTCGGATCGCTTTGCCGAGTCCGCTACCGATCTGCGGCAGCTTGCTCGGACCAAAAATAACCAGCGCGATCACCAATATCACCATGAGTTCCGGCACACCGAGTCCAAACATGTTTCCTCCTAACTCTTACGCTTTACGGCAAAGAATACCGCGTTATCGCCCCGCTGCACAAGCAGCAGGATGCGATCGCCGCGCCGCCCCTGACGGGTCGCGCGCTCAAACTCTTTCACGTTAGTCACCGGCCGCTGATTCACTTCTCGGATCACATCCGCCGGTTCGATGCCGACTTGATCCGCCGGACTTCCCGGCTGCACTTCCATCACCAGCACGCCCCTCGACGAGCTCAGGCCGAGTCGGCGCGCGCCTTCGGGCGTGATGCGTTGAACTCGAAGGCCCAGTTCCGGGTCGCGCGCTTCGAGTTGCTGGTTCGGATCTTCATCCGAGAGCTCGCCAATTTTTACCGCAACCGTCTGTTCTTTTTTTTCTCGCGCGATTTTCAGTGTGATGCGCTGGCCCGGCGCCGTATCGGCGATCACGCCGGGAAAGTCGTGACTGCGTGGCACCGGCTTGCCATTGAACTCAACGATGATATCGCCGGTCTTGATGCCGGCCTCTACGGCCGGGCTGCCTTCGGTGACTTCCGTAACGACCGCCATTTCGGCCGGACTGCGTGTTAAACCCAGCGACTGCGTCATCGCGGCGGTCACATCTTGAGCGCGCACGCCAAGCCAGCCGCGCACGACGCGGCCGTTTTTGCGCAGTTGTTCGACGACTTTCTTGGCGAGGTCGATGGGAATCGCAAAGCCGATACCGACGTTTCCGCCGGACTGACTGAAGATGGCGCTATTGACGCCGATCACTTCGCCGGCGGCGTTGATCAG